>NZ_JABXJH010000017.1:0-68913 GCF_013373675.1 Bacteroides sp. L10-4 | reverse complement strand
CGTTGTTCCGAGCTGTCTGAGTAACGTCCCATTTGGGTGAAATTAATCTTTCTTGGTAGTACCATATACAAAATCATGAGTTGAATGAATGCAGTTTTAAAACTTTTGCGTAACTTCGCTGAACAACTTTTCAAAGCATCGGTTACGATTTCCTCATATTGGTCAAGTGCTGTTTTGTTCATTGCTTTAATGTGTGGTAGGATACCATTAAAGATAATGAAAATCAGCCACTTGGCCTATTTTATTATACTAAATATTATTTACTAACTCATTTGTTTTCAACGGATCAACTGTAATTTTAACGAAGTATTATAATTAAATACTTCTTAAATTTAGGGTAAGGGTAATAAGGACCGAATAGTGAGACTATTCAACTTGCAGGATTGTTTCTTTTTCCATAGGCATTTTCTCTTTTTAAAGGTTTATAACTTTATATTATCTCTTGTTTTTCTATTTGTTTGCCAAGTCCAGACGGAACTTGGAATTCAGTCAGATAGTATCTTATTATTAGTCTGTTATCGTCTTGTTTTGACTAAAACGCGGTTGCGTTGGAAAAGTAGGAATACTTTGTTGGATGATTGAGGATATGAGCAAAAGGGGGATGTATGGCCAGTAAAATGATTTTTTCTTGAAATAGCCTTGGAAAGATTAAAAAAAGCTATATATTTGTATTCAATTCTAAAACTAACTACCTATGAAACTAATTGCAGAAAGTGGTTCTACGAGAACAGAATGGGCGCTGGTTGAAGATAATCGTCTGATACAGCGAGCCTTCACGGAGGGCTTAAATCCTTTCTTTCAAACGAGAAGAGAGATTAGCCGAAGTGTGCGGTTAGGATTACCCGAGCATTTTTTCAAAAGGAAATTGGAACAAGTCTATTATTATGGTGCCGGATGTACTTCTTATGAAAAGAAAAATGTATTGGGAGCTTCATTGGTAGCACAATTCAAAACTCCAATTCAGGTAGAGAGTGATTTGCTGGCAGCTGCACGTGGCTTGTTCAAATGCGAGGCAGGCATCGCCTGTATCTTGGGAACCGGCTCGAACTCATGCTTTTATGACGGGAAAATCATTGTAAAGAATGTCAAAGCGGGAGGCTATATCTTAGGAGATGAAGGCAGTGGCGCTGTATTGGGCAAAATGTTTTTGTCTGATGTACTGAAAGGTTTGGCTCCTAAAGATGTAACGGCGGATTTCTTTGAGAAGTTCCGTATAAGCTCGAATGAGGTTATGGAATCTGTGTATAACCGCCCGTTCCCCAATCGCTTTTTGTCTACTATATCTTATTTTCTGGCAGATTATACCAATGATGACTATGTATTTGAGCTGATTACCGGTAATCTAAGAAATTTCTTTACTCGTAATGTCTGCCAATATGACTACAAAAATTATCCTATTCGTTTTGTGGGCTCACTGGCTTACAGCTACGCGGCCATTTTGCGGGAAGTTGCCCGTGAATTTGACATCGAACTGGAAATCATTGAAGAAACACCAATGAATGGCCTGATTGAATTCCATTCTTTAAATATAGAAGAACCTTAAATTTTATATATGATAAGGTATATAACTTCCTTTTTGCAAATGTATAAATATAAATCTAAATAAATGCAAATGAATATTCTTGATACCAAATAATAATGTACCTTTGTTAGGACGAAATGAATGAATCATTTCTCACCTTTGTTAATAACGAGTTTTTTATCTCTTAAAACAACCAATAGAGCTAAGTAATTAACAAGATTTTAGCCTTGCATATATATAACTAAGTTCCGTCTGAACTTGGTAAATAAATAGAAAAGAAGAGAGATAATATAAAGTTATGAACCTTTAAATAAAGAAGATGCCTATGAGAGATTAAAGAAACCTTTGGAAATAGTCTCACTATTCCGAACCATATGATTCCCTTACCCTAATTTTGAAAAACTTGTTTAATTAACAAAATCATCAATCACTTATGAATGAAGATCGTAAAAGACGAGGACTTGCTAATGGTAAGTTCCTTACGGCGGTGGCAATCTGTGCTCTGTTTTTAGGCAGTGGCAACGTGATGGCTACACAAACTGCATCTGGCGACTCGCAAGGAGTACAAGAACAGATGCAATCTATCTCTGTGACTGTCACAGTGGTAGATACAAAAGGTGAACCTGTTATTGGTGCCAATGTCATTGAGAAAGGTACGACCAATGGTGGTATCACGGATTTGGATGGAGTTTCCAAATTAAATGTGAAGCCCGGTGCTATTCTGCAAGTATCATTTGTGGGATATACTACTCAAGAAGTCAAGGCAACTTCGGTAATGAAGGTTGTTTTGAAAGATGATACGGAATTGTTGGATGAAGTTGTCGTAGTAGGTTATGGTGCACAGAAAAAGGTGAACCTGACCGGTGCGGTGGCTAATGTAGATGTGAACAAAACAATCGATAGCCGTCCTATCACGGATATAGGCCGTGCCTTGCAGGGGGCTGTGCCGGGATTGACCATTACTACCAACTCCGGTGAGATAGGTGGTGCGCCTACTATCAAGATTCGTGGTAGTATCGGTTCTCCGAATGGTGACTCCAAACCGTTGATTCTGGTAGATAATGTGGAAGTAACGGATATTTCTATGGTGAATCCGGACGATATTGAAAGTATATCTGTATTGAAGGATGCTGCTTCTGCTTCTATTTACGGTGCCCGTGGTGCATTTGGCGTATTGCTGATTACCACAAAATCAAGAAGTAAACATGAACGTCTCTCTGTAAAATATACCAATAACTTTGCATGGCGTACGCCGACCAAGACACCCGAACAACTTCCGGGATGGCAGCAGGCTGATATTAACTTGCAAGGTGTAATCAATCAGACTAAGGGGTCTACCGCATTTTATAACGTAGTGGGTAATATGCGTGTGGATGCTACACATGTGCAGAAAATGAAGGATTACTGGGACAAATATGGCTATGGTGACCAGTTTGGCCGTGAGATGGAATTGGGTCGTGACTTTGAGTTCCGCGATGGCGGTATGTTCTTTATCCGTACTTGGGACTGGTATGATGAATACATTAAGGACTGGGCTCCGCAGCAGAACCATAGCCTTTCTATCAACGGTGGCAATGGAAAGACTAATTACAATATCGCTTTGGGATATCTGAGCCAGGATGGTATGATGAAAGTCAATTCGGACAACTATAAGCGTTACAATGCCAATATCTCTTTGAACTCTGAATTGAACAAATATGTGTCTATCCGTACAGGTGTCATGTTCACCCGTTCTGACTACGATAAGCCATTCAACTATAACAGTGATCTTTACGACCCGATGTACTATCTGTATCGTTGGCAGCCGATGATGCCTTACGGTACTTTTGAAGGCAAGGAGTTCCGTAACGCCTTGACCGAACAGAAAAGTGCTCCTATTACCACAAAAGAACGTGAGTATCTGCGTTTGACAGGTGGTGCAACTATCAAGCCTATCAAAGATTTAACACTGGATATAGATGTTGCTTATAGCAGCGTGGAAAATCGCTATAAGAAGTATGGTACACCGAGCTTGACCAGTGGTTATGAAATCTTCACTGCCCGTCCGTCTGTTGAGGCATTACGTGATTCTTATGGCAGTTATCTATCTGCTGCTACTTATGATTATGTATATCAGGAAACCGGACGCACGGAGAATCTGACAGCCAACTTCGTGGCAACTTATGCCAAACGCTGGGGAGATCATGATTTTAAGGCGATGGCAGGTTCCAGCCTTGAAAAGAGCGAATATGAATATTACTGGGCGCAACGCAAAGGTCTGCTCGACCCCGCAAAACCGGAATTGAATCTGGCTACAGGTGACCAGACTACAAGCTCCTCGCATACTTGGTGGTCTGTAGCAGGCTTCTTCGGACGTCTTAATTATTCTTATAAAGACCGATATATGTTGGAACTGAACGGCCGTTATGACGGTTCCTCCCGTTTCCCCTCTGGGAATCGTTTCGGTTTCTTCCCATCCATGTCTGCCGGTTACCGTATTTCTGAAGAACCGTTCATGCAGTCACTGAAGCCTTATCTGAGTACGTTGAAGATTCGCGGCTCTTGGGGTATGATTGGTAACCAGGATGTAGGTACCGACCGTTATATCTCCACTCTGTCCACTTCTGTAGACAGTTGGATTATCGATGGAAAGAAAGTACAGTCAACACAAAAACCGACTATTGTGTCTTCAACCCTTACTTGGGAGAAGGTTACTACACTTGACCTTGGCTTGGATGCCCGTTTCTTCAATGATGCGTTGGGAGTAACGTTTGATTGGTATAACCGTACTACCAGTGATATTTTGACTACTGCCAACCTGCCTGCCACATTGGGTGCTGACGCTCCATATGAAAATATGGGTACTATTCAGACCAAAGGATGGGAACTTGCCATTGACTATCGCCATACCTTCAAGAATGGTCTGCACTTTGGCGTGACGGCTTCTGTTGCCGATGACAAGACTGAAGTAACCAAGTGGACGTATAATACAAAGATTCCTTCTTATGGAGCTACCGGATGGTGGGATAAGAGTGCTTATAAAGAAGGTATGGTTTTGGGAGATATCTGGGGCTTGCAGTTCGACCGTTTCCTGACGGAAGATGACTTTAATGCTGACGGTTCTTTGAAAGCCGGTTTGCCCGACCAGACTAAAGTATTCCCTGCCGGTTATCAATTTGCTCCCGGTGATGTGCTTTATAAAGACCTCGACAACAACGGTGAAATCGTAAAACAGACCAATACAAATGACAGGGGTGACCTTAGTGTTATAGGTAACGCCCTGCCGCGTTTACAGTTTGGTTTGAATTTGGATGCTGCTTGGAAAGGCTTTGATATAAGCATGTTCTTCCAGGGGGTAGCCAAGAGAAAACTTTGGGCGGCAGGTAACCAGGTATTGCCAGGCTTTACTACCGGTGAACCCTTCTACAAAGGTGCTGAGGATTATTGGACTCCCGAAAACACAGATGCTTTCTATCCCCGTCCGATGGATTACAAGCAGTCTGCTTCGGGTAACTATAGCGTGAATGACCGCTATTTGCTGAATATGGCTTATCTGCGTCTGAAGACGTTTACTGTGGGATATTCTCTTCCTAAGGTTTGGTTGAGCAAATTCAAGGTGCAAGGTTTGCGTGTTTATTTCACCGGTGAAAACCTTTTCACCATCGACGGTGTGAAACCTGCTATCGATCCGGAAATAGGAATACGTACGGCCAGTGGTAAGAGTGACCAGCGTAACTTTGGCCGTAGCTATCCATACCAGAAGACAGTGTCGTTCGGTATTCAGCTTAGTTTATAATCTAATAGTAATTGCAGTTATGAAAAAGAAAAATTTATTATACATCGTTTGTGCGTTGGCAATGGGCTCGCTCTGCGGTTGCGACGATTTTTTGAATAAAGACCCGCAGGACAAGCAGACCAATGACACTTATTGGCAGACTGAAACTTCTTTGCGTACTTATGCGCAAGACTTCTATTCTTCCTACTTTACAGGATATGGTACCGACTATACTGTTTTTGCCGGTTATTTCTCTGGAGATGACTATACGGATGATTTTATCAATCTGAATAATGCAAATACAAACGGTTCAGGATATATTTATTTCTCCACTTCTGCCACTACGGACTGGAATAGCCAGACAGGAACTTGGTCGGGCAATTATAGTGTTATTTATAAAGCCAATGTCATGCTTGAGAAGATTCCCGGAATGAATATTTCGGACGAAGCCAAGAAACACTGGGAAGGTGTTGCACGCTATTTCCGTGCAATGGCTTATAGTACGCTGGCAAAGTATTATGGCGGTGTTCCTTACTACGATAAGGTGACAGACCCGGCAGACCCGGCCCTTTATAAAGACCGTGATTCTTATTTGTATGTAGCGCAGAAGATACAAGAGGATTTTCAGTATGCATTGGATAATGTACGTACGGATGATACGAAGCGCCAAGTCAACAAATATGTGGTTGGTGCGTATATGTCACGCGAAATGCTGTATCATGCCACATGGCTGAAGTATCACGGTACTACTGTAGGTCCTACTTCAGAGAAAGTGGCGGATGGTGATATTAAGAATTTACTGCAAGGAGCCATTAATGGTGCGGAGGTAGTGATGAACTCTGGTATCTATTCAATAGGCAATACCTATAATGCTTTGTTTACTACGGACGATTTGGCTAACAATCCGGAAGTTATCTGGTATCGTGAATATACAAGCGGTTTGCAGTGTAATGCTTTGATGTCCTACAATGGCCCGGAAGATCAGACTCAGGGTGGTGTTACGCAAGATGTAATCAACACTTATCTTTGCAGTGACGGTTTGCCGATAGGTCAGTCTCCGCTGTATCAAGGTAAGGAAGATCCGAGTATTCAGAAGTCATTTCAAGATCGTGACCCGCGTTTGTATCAAACTATTGCCGATAGTCTCCGTATCATGAGCGCCATGGGTACAAATTATACCGAAGGTACATCACCAACGGGATATCCTACCAAAAAGTTCCTGAACGACGAGTGGTGGGTGGCTGGTCTGGATTACTGTACCGGTAGATTAAGTCCGGCTGATGCTCCGTGTATCCGCTATGCGGAAGTGTTGCTGAACTATGTAGAAGCACGTTATGAGATTGCTCAAGTGGGGGGTAACGGTTTCTCGCAGAGCGACCTTGACAAATCTATCAATGAACTCCGTGACCGTCAGCTGACGAAGTGGGGAGATACTGAAGCCAAGACAATGCCGAAAGTTCAACTGAATGGCGGTAACTTGAGTGTGAATGGAGTTGTTATCAATGACCCTGCCCGTGACCCTGATGTCAATCCGGTTTTGTGGGAAATCCGTCGTGAGCGTCGTATTGAGTTGATTATGGAAGGCCGTCGTGGTGAGGACCTCCGTCGTTGGGCCAAGTTTGAATACTTAAACTCAGAAGATGCAAATGGTTATCCTACCATGTCTTTCCTGGGTGCTTATGTCAATATGGCCGATTATCCGGAAATATCTTCAAAAGATGATTCCGGCAAGAGAGTGCTCTATCTGTTCGACCCGGAGAATCCCGGTAATGTAGAAACTGAAAAAGGGTATATTTATTATCTTCGTGAAAAAGAACTTCGTATATTCAAGGCTGGTGAATTGAATTCGGAACGCTACTATTTGCGTGCCATACCGGCTGCACAGTTGACTATTTATGAGAATAAAGGTCAGGTGTTGACTCAGAACCCAGGTTGGTAATATTATGAAGTAGATTATAAAAATAAGGGATGTCCTCACAAAACGAGGACATCCCTTATTTTTTATTCATTGTTCTCTTACAGTGCCTTTTCCTTAATCAGGTATTCTGCAATCTGTACCGCATTCAGTGCAGCGCCTTTTTTGATTTGGTCACCTACAATCCAGAATGTCAATCCGTTCTCGTTGCTGAGGTCCTTGCGGATACGGCCTACGTAAACCGGGTCTTTGCCGGCGAGGAACAACGGCATGGGGTATTCTTTTTCTGCCGGATTGTCCATCAGAATCAAGCCTTCGCCGTTGGCAAATGCTTCGCGGGCTTCTTCTATGGAGATGGGGCGCTCGGTCTCTACCCAGATACTTTCGGAGTGGGAACGGAGGGCAGGAACACGTACACAAGTAGCACTGACTTTTACGTCAGAGTGCATAATCTTGCGTGTCTCGTTGTACATCTTCATTTCCTCTTTGGTATAGCCGTTTTCGGTGAATACGTCGATTTGCGGAATGAGGTTGAATGCCAGCTGGTAAGCGAATTTCTCAACGGTTACGGGTTCGCCTGCCAATACCTGGCGGTATTGCTCGTACAACTCGTCCATGGCAGCAGCGCCGGCACCACTGGCAGCCTGATAGGTAGAAACATGCACGGTCTTTATATGGGAAAGCTGTTCGATGGCTTTCAGTGCCACTACCATTTGGATAGTAGTACAGTTAGGGTTGGCGATGATGCCGCGCGGACGGTCTTTGGCGTCAGCAGCATTTACTTCGGGTACTACCAAAGGCACATCGGCATCCATACGATAAGCGCTGGAATTGTCAATCATCACTGCTCCGTACTTGGTAATGGTTTCGGCAAACTCTTTGGAGGTGCCTGCGCCTGCGGAAGTGAAAGCGATATCAACCCCTTTGAAGTCATCATTGTGTTGCAAGAGTTTCACCTCGATCTGTTTACCGCGGAAGGTATATTTGGTTCCGGCACTGCGTTTAGAACCGAACAATACTAACTCGTCCAACGGGAAATTTCTTTCATCGAGCCCTCGCAGGAACTCTTGTCCCACGGCTCCGCTTGCTCCAACAATAGCTACTTTCATTTTTCTTTTGTTTTAAATTAAGTTTATAAAAAAGTGAAATACTATCTCTAAAAAGATAGAATTGGTCGCAAATTTATAACAAAATGCTGTATAACACCGCATAAAGTGAAAAGTTTTTCGTTATTTTGCATGCAAAACCTAAAACTTACAGCCTATGAACTGGTTTGACTTCAGCTTGAAACTTCCCATCACCGACCCTACATGGATATTCCTCCTTGTACTCCTCATTATATTGTTTGCTCCCATATTGTTGAATAAGCTTCGTATTCCGCACATTATCGGAATGATACTGGCGGGGCTTGTCATCGGGGAGCATGGTTTCAATATTTTGGTGCGTGACAGCAGTTTTGAACTTTTCGGCAAAGTAGGCTTGTATTACATCATGTTCCTTGCCGGTCTGGAAATGAATATGGGAGACTTCAAACAGAACCGGGGCAAAGCTCTTGTTTTGGGGCTCTTGGCTTTTATTGTGCCCATAGGCATAGGTTTGGTAACGAATATAGCTTTGTTGAAGTACGGGGTGCTGACCTCTGTCCTGCTGGCAAGTATGTATGCGTCGCATACGCTGGTGGCTTATCCCATCGTGATTCGTTACGGTGTGTCGCGGCATCGTAGTGTGAGCATTGCGGTGGGAGGAACGGCGGTTACGGATACACTCACTTTGCTGGTTCTGGCCGTTGTGGGTGGTATGTTCAAGGGAGAGTCGGACGGCTTCTTCTGGGTATGGCTTGTCATAAAGGTTATCTTCCTGGGTATTTTGATTGTATATCTGTTTCCACGCATAGGTCGTTGGTTCTTTCGGAGGTACGATGACAACGTAATGCAGTTCATATTCGTGCTTGCCATGGTTTTTCTCGGAGCCGGATTGATGGAGTTTGTGGGGATGGAGGGTATCCTGGGTGCTTTCCTGGCAGGTTTGGTATTGAACCGGCTGATTCCGCATGTCTCTCCGCTGATGAACCATCTGGAGTTTGTGGGCAACGCCTTGTTTATTCCCTATTTCCTGATAGGTGTGGGCATGCTGATTGATGTGCACGTGATTTTCGGTCATGGCGATGCTCTGAAAGTAGCGGCTGTAATGATTGTGGTGGCATTGGCTGGTAAATGGATTGCCTGCTGGCTGACGCAGAAAATATATAAGATGGAAGGGATTGAACGGGAGTTGATGTACGGATTGAGCAATGCACAGGCAGCGGCAACGCTGGCGGCTGTGTTGGTGGGATACAACATCATTCTGCCTGGTGGGGAACGCTTGCTGAATGATGATGTATTAAACGGTACCGTTCTGCTGATTCTTGTAACTTGCATCGTCAGTTCGTTTATTACGGAACGTGCCGCACGGAAGATTGCCATGGAGGAAGCCCATCTGGAAGCAAGTCGTTCCGTGGAGCCGGAGAAGATTCTGATTCCGATAGCCAACCCCGATACGATTGAAGACTTGATAAATCTTTCTTTGGTGATACGCGACCCGAAGCAACGGGATAATCTGTTGGCACTGAATGTCATCAACGACGATAGCAGTTCTGAAAGTGCTGAACTGCGCGGGAAACGCTATCTGGAAAAGGCTGCCATGATAACGGCCTCGGCAGATGTACCGTTGAGGCAAATTACACGTTATGACTTGAATATCGCTTCCGGAATTATCCATGCGGCAAAAGAATATGCAGCGACCGATGTCATTATAGGTCTGCACCGTAAAGTCAATATCGTGGACTCCTTCTTCGGTATGCTGACGGAGAATCTGCTGAAAGGCTTGCATCGCGAGGTGATGGTTTCCAAGTTCCTGATGCCCATTAACACAATCAGGCGGGTGATTGTGGCGGTACCTCCGAAAGCCGAGTATGAGGCGGGATTCCTGAAATGGGTGGAACATTTTTGCCGGTTGGGGAGTACTTTGGGTTGCCGGGTGCATTTTTATGCCAATGAAGAGACTACCGCCCATCTTCAAGGGCTGGTGAAAGCCAAATATGGACAGACATTGACAGACTTTTCCCGCCTGGACGATTGGGGGGACTTGCTGATATTGACCGGGCAAGTGAATTTTGACCATCTGTTAGTGATTATCAGTGCCCGTCGGGGCTCCATCTCCTATGACAGCTCCTTCGAGAAGTTGCCGGCACAAATCAGTAAATATTTTGCAAATAATAGTCTGATTGTATTGTATCCGGATCAACTAGGTGAACCGCAGGATGCGGTATCCTTCTCAAATCCGCGTGGCAACAATGAGTCGCAACATTACGAGAAGGTCGGCAAATGGTTTTATAAGTGGTTTAAAAAAAGCTGAAATGGAAGATTGGAAACAACGAACGCAACTCCTGCTGGGAGATGAAAAGATGGAACGGCTACGTAAAGCGCATGTACTTGTCGTAGGACTGGGTGGTGTAGGTGCTTATGCGGCCGAGATGATATGCCGTGCCGGAGTGGGGCGGATGACGATTGTCGATGCTGATACCGTGCAGCCTACGAACATAAACCGTCAGTTGCCGGCTCTGCATTCTACCTTGGGGCAGAAGAAGGCAGAGATATTGGCATCACGTTTCAGGGACATTAATCCGGCTCTGGAATTGAAAGTGTTTCCCATATTCCTGAAAGATGAGAACATACCGGAACTGCTGGATGCAGCGGCTTATGACTTTGTGGTGGATGCCATTGATACGCTTGCTCCAAAATGCCATTTGATAGCGGAAACCATGAGGCGGCATATCAAGATTGTGTCCAGCATGGGGGCGGGAGCAAAGAGTGACATTACGCAAGTGCGCTTTGCCGATATATGGGATACCTATCATTGTGGATTGAGCAAGGCTGTGCGTAAGCGTCTGCAAAAGATGGGCATAAAGCGCAAGCTTCCCGTAGTTTTCAGTACGGAGCAAGCGGACTTGAAGGCGGTGTTGCTGACGGATGATGAGATGAACAAGAAGTCCACCTGTGGAACAGTGAGCTACATGCCCGCAGTTTTTGGCTGCTATTTGGCCGAATATGTAATTAAAAGACTATAGTAATAGCACTTGAAAGAAAACTATCAAATAGTAAATAGTAAATTGTCAAATTGTAAATAGCCTAGTGATTCATTTAGAGAATATAACGAAGAGTTTCGGTAATCTGCAAGTGTTGCGGGGTATTGACCTGGAGATAGAGAAAGGGGAGATTGCCAGTATTGTAGGACCCAGTGGAGCAGGTAAAACTACCTTGCTGCAAATCATGGGTACGTTGGATATGCCGGATGGCGGTTCGGTGGTTATTGACGGCACACAAGTCAACCGTATGAGGGAGAGGGAACTTTCTGCATTTCGCAACCGGCATATCGGTTTTGTGTTCCAGTTCCACCAGCTTCTGCCGGAGTTTACGGCTTTGGAGAATGTAATGATACCGGCCTTTATTGCCGGAAGAGGACAGCAGGAAGCCAAGGAGGCGGCTACGGAAATTCTTGAATTCATGGGGCTTGCCGAACGGGCTTCCCACAAACCGAATGAGTTGTCGGGAGGTGAGAAGCAGCGTGTGGCGGTGGCCCGTGCTCTCATCAATCATCCGGCAGTGGTGCTGGCAGATGAACCTTCCGGCAGCTTGGATACCCATAATAAGGAAGAACTGCACCAGCTCTTTTTTGATTTACGTAACCGTTTCGGACAAACGTTTGTTATCGTAACCCATGATGAAGGACTGGCGCAGCTCACCGACCGGACGATACATCTGATTGACGGGGAAATCAATAAAATGGTCTGAGCCTATTTCCCCGTGCCCATTACTCCCGAGTCATTGTCACTGTTGTTCACCTTTCGCTGTGCTGTCTTGAAACTGCGGCCGAACGAGAAGTAGCAGGGAAAGTTTACCAGGAATATGCGGGAGCTCTCATTTCTTCATATTGATATGATGGTTCTAATCCTTATTGCAGTAGACCTTCCTGCTTTCAAGGCGTTTCTGCTTGTTAAACGAAATGAGTGGTGAAAAGGTTACATCAGACATTGAAGAATGTTGCATGATGCTGTTATTCAAAGCAAACGTAGTGACTGATTTTCTCCAAATCGGTATCGGAGAATTCCTCGTAAAGTGCAAAAGGTTTCAGACTATGAAGGTTGCCTTTCTTCTTTCGGTATTCTACAATGGCCTTTGCTTGGTAGAAGTTGATGTAAGGATGGTTGCGTAGCCTCTCTAGGCTACTACGGTTCAGGTTGATGAGGCGGATGGCCCGGGTGTCGATGGAAAACCAAGACTGCAATTGGCTGGTGTCCAAATGGATTTCTTGTAGTTGCGTGATGTCGTAGAATCCTCCCAGGCGTTGTCGGTAACTGATGATTAGACGGGCAATGCCGCTACCGATGCCTGGTATTTTCTTCAGCTCTGTGGTGTCGGCGCGGTTCAGGTCGACAAGAGTTCCGGCCGGATATTTTTCCGGCGCAATTCGGGAAGTGGCAGCGCTGTCATTGCTTGCAGGAGAGCTGTACAACCGGGCGGTTCTTGTTTCTGTGTCTTCCGGAGTGATGTGGATATAGGGCAGGAGTGTCTGATATTGTTTTTCTGTCATTCCATATATTTTCCGGAAATCTTCTGCCTTACGGAACTTCCCCCCTTTGCTACGGTAGCGGAGTATGTTTCGCGCCATCCATCCGGGCAGTCCCAGTCGACAAAAAGTGACGGAGTCGGCGGTATTGGGATTAAAACGGGCCAGGGAGACAGTTGGAGGGTGCTTTAGGAGAGAAGAATTAAATCTGTTGTCCCATTTTTGTTCCTTTTCTTGTATGGATGCGATGAACGATTCGTATTCTGCCATGGCAGTGGCCTGCCGCCGGATTGCTTCATCGGAGAGGGGGCGGTTTTCTCTTTGGTATATATAAATATACCCGGAGAGAAAGACGAGAATGATGCCGGTAATCAAAACCAGTATTCCGCGTCTTTCTCCTCGGGAGAAATAAAGGAATTCTTTAAAAGGATTCTGCATGATAGCTTATTTTAGAAAACCCAGTTCATTGATAAAAATCAGTGCAATTCCTGTTGGGGCGATGTATCTCAGAATGAATATCAGCAGCTTGTAGACGGATACTTTCAGAGTTCCGTTGTTACTGACTTCTTCCCATACGATTTTTTTGTCCAGATACCATCCTATGAAAATGGAAATGAAGAAACCGCCTAACGGCAACATTAGCTTGGCTGTTACAAAGTCGAACAAATCGAACAGGTTTAGCCCGAATACGGTATAGCTCTTGCCGATGCCGAGAGACAGTGAGCAGAAAACTCCCAAGAAAATGCAGCCGGCTGTTACGTATCTGGCTGCCTTGCTGCGTGAAAGCTTGAATTCTTCATGCAGATAGGCGGTTACCACTTCGTGCAGGGAAATGGTGGAAGTAAGTGCTGCCAATGCCAGTAGGATATAGAACATCAGAGATAGCAGGACTGCCAGCCAGGGAATATTGCCGAATGCTTGCTGAAAGACATTGGGTAGGGTGATGAACAATAGACTGGGACCTGCATCCGGTTGGATACCCACAGAGAAGGCGGCAGGGAAGATGATGAATCCTGCTAGGATGGCTACCATGGTGTCGATAGCGGCCACGTTGAGTGCCGTTTTGGACAAGTTTGTATCGTTACGGAAATAGGAAGCATACGTACAGAGACATCCCATCCCAAGACTTAGGGAGAAAAATGCCTGCCCCATAGCTCCAAGGAACACATTGCCGTCCACTTTGCTGAAGTCCGGTTTCAACAGGAATTCAATGCCTGCTCCTGCACCGGGCAGGGATATGGAGCAGATGGCAAGGATTATCAATAGGACAAACAGCATCGGCATCATGATTTTGGCTGATTTTTCAATACCTTTTTCCACTCCTTTGACAATGATGAGATGGGTGGCCAGCAGGAATAGCACCAGCCAGATGACCGGACGCCAGGGGTTGCTGACAAAGCTGTTGAAGGATGCGATGAAATCGGCTGCCGACTTCCCGGCAAAACTGTTGGTAGCCGCTTCGCCGATAAACTCAAGCGTCCATCCTGCCACAACGGAGTAATATCCCAGAATAAGGAATCCGGCCAGTACGCCCATACGTCCTACCCAACGCCAAGGCGTGCTGGGTGCCAATTTCTGATAGGCTCCTGCTGTATTGGCTCGCGAGCATCTGCCGATGAGGAATTCTGCAATCATGATGGGAAGCCCGAGAATGAGCACACAAACCAGGTATACAAGGATAAATGCCGCACCTCCGTGATTCCCGGTCTCAAACGGGAAACGCCAGATGTTACCTAGACCTACTGCGGAGCCTGCCGAGGCAAGTATGACGCCTAATTTGCTTCCGAAGTTAGCTCTGTCACTTTTTGTCATAAAACGTAGATTTTTCTTTCAATTCGTTATTAATACCACCTAAAACATGCAAATATAGAAAATGTTCTGTACTTTTGCGCACAGTTCGTTGATAATTTGGTATATGCTATATTATATTAAGAAATATCCGGTGTCGCTTTTTATTATTCTGACGGTGGTTTATCTTTCATTCTTTAAACCGCCTTCTACAGAAATAAGCAAGATTCCCAATATAGATAAGGTGGTGCATATCTGTATGTATTTCGGTATGTCAGGAATGCTGTGGCTGGAGTTTTTTCGCGCTCACCGGAGAGACAACGCCCCTTTATGGCATGCATGGGCAGGGGCGTTTGTCTGTCCCGTTTTGTTCAGCGGAATGGTGGAGTTGCTGCAAGAATACTGCACGACATACCGTGGCGGAGACTGGCTGGATTTTGCGGCCAATACCATGGGAGCGGTGCTTGCATCAACGGTCGGCTATTTCATTTTAAGGCCGAGGATGAAATAGGATTATAAGTATTCAACTACGGAACTTAGCTTGATTCCGTTCGATCCTTTTATCAGAATTGTTTTCCCACAAGGTTTCTCTCTTTGCAGCTCTGCGATGAGTGCGGTTACATCGGGATAACTCTGATAAGAGTGGCGTGTGGCGGCAAACAATTCCCCTACAAGAGCTACGTTCTTGAATCCGCATTCTTCCAGATAGTCTGTAATCTTCTGGTGCTCGTCGGCACTGTCTTTGCCCAACTCCCGCATATCTCCTAATATCAGCATTTTGTTTTCGGCCTGCATGTTCCGGAAGTTACTGATGGAAGCCATCATGCTGGTGGGATTGGCATTATAGGCATCGATAATCAGAGTGTTGTCCGCTGTTTTTTTTAGTTGTGAACGGTTGTTTTGCGGGGTATATCCGGCCAGTGCCTTGTTTATTTTCTCCGGTTCCACACCAAAAAAATGTCCGATGGTGACAGCTGCCAGAGCATTGGGGAAGTTATATTCACCGATAAGCTGGGTTTGTACTTCGTGATATTTGCTTTCATTGCCCGTTTTCCACTCGAAGGTGAGGTAAGGAGAATTGCCGGTGACGTGTCCGTTGATGTACAGTCCGTCCTCATTGCCGTAGGCAATCTGACGGAGTCCGTAGGCTATCTTTTTTAAGCAGGGATTGTCGTTATGGATGAAGATGGTAGCTTCTTTCCGCATCCGCAGATAGTCGTACATCTCTCCTTTGGTTTTGATGACTCCTTCAAAAGAGCCGAATCCTTCCAGATGTGCTTTTCCTACGTTGGTAATTATTCCGTAGTCAGGTTCGGCTATCTCTACCAGCTCCTTGATGTCTCCCGGGTGGCTGGCACCCATTTCCACCACGGCAAGGTCGTGTTCAGGGCGCAGGCGGAGCAAAGTGAGGGGAACACCGATGTGATTGTTCAAATTTCCCAAGGTATAGAGCACGTTGTGAGTTTGCGAAAGTACGGTGGACATCAGCTCCTTGGTAGTAGTCTTTCCGTTTGTACCCGTAATGCCGATGATAGGGGTACGCATTTGCCGACGGTGGTAATTGGCAAGTTGTTGCAAGGTTTTCAAGCTGTTTTCCACCACGATGTATCGTGTATCGCCTTCGGGGGCATAGGCTTCTTCGTCCACTATGGCATAAGCGCTTCCGCTTTCCAGCGCCCGGGAGGCAAAGGCATTTCCGTTGAACGACTCGCCTTTCAGCGCAATGAATAAAGAGCCTTGGGGGCAGTTACGGCTGTCAGTAGTGACACTGGTGCATGTTAGGAATATCTGATGTATAGCTGTTATATCCATGACTTTATAATTAAATCAATCTGGTAATTTGTAGTGAACCATTGTGCAAAGATATAGTTTTAATCTTCTCTCTTCTTGGACACAAGCAAAAAACTTATCAGTTTTATGAGTTTATGTATTTTGAAACCACTTTTTTGTTTACATTTGCAGGTATTATATAGAATAGAGAGCCTATGGAAATTCCAACTACCAAATATATAAATGTCAACGGTTCGTTGCTAGACCTCTCCAAGTCTCGTGTCATGGGCGTACTGAACGTTACTCCTGATTCCTTTTATGCCGGTAGCCGTACACAGACAGAGGTGGAAATTGCACGTCGGGTAAAACAAATAGTTTCGGAGGGAGCGGCCATTATTGACATAGGTGCTTACTCCTCCCGTCCCAATGCCGACAATGTCTCTGCTCGGGAGGAGATGGAACGGTTGCGTATGGGCTTGAAAATACTTTTTGAGATACAGCCGGATGCTGTGGTGTCGGTAGACACTTTCAGGGCGGATGTGGCAAGAATGTGTGTGGAGGAGTATGGTGTTGCCATCATCAATGATATTGCGGCCGGTGAGATGGATGCGGATATGTTCCATACCGTTGCGGCGTTGAACGTACCTTATATTATGATGCACATGCAAGGTACTCCGCAAAGTATGCAACAGCATCCTCATTACGACAATCTTCTGGAAGAGGTTTTCCTGTATTTTGCACGCAAGGTGCAGCAATTACGTGACTTAGGTGTGAAAGACATCATTCTGGACCCCGGTTTCGGCTTTGGAAAGACAATGGAACATAATTATGAATTGCTGTCCCATCTGGAAGAGTTCCGCATTTTTGAGTTGCCCTTGCTGGTAGGTGTTTCACGTAAATCGATGATATACCGCTTGTTGGACATTACTCCTCAGGAGGCGCTGAATGGTACCACGGTGCTCGATACCATCTGTCTGCTGAAAGGTGCTGACATCCTTCGCGTACACGACGTGAAAGAAGCCGTGGAAACCGTACGGATTGTGCAAGCCATGCAAAATAATTCATAACTTATAACTCAATTCGCTGTGTTTTTTGAATTTGGAATAAAAGATTTTATAGATATTCTGTTAGTGGCTTTCTTGCTATATTATACGTATAAGCTGATGAAAGCCTCCGGCTCTATAAATGTGTTTACGGGTATCTTGGTGTTTATCCTGATATGGCTGGTGGTGTCACAGGTGTTGGAGATGAAATTGCTTGGCTCCATCTTCGACAAGCTGGTCAGTGTGGGCGTGTTGGCGCTTATCATTTTGTTTCAGGACGAGATACGGCGCTTCCTGCTGACACTCGGCTCGCATCAGCATGCCAGTGCGCTGGTGCGCTTCTTCACTGGCAATAAGAAAGAGAAGTTGGAGCATGACGATATTATGCCGGTGGTAATGGCATGTATCAGTATGGGAAAACAGAAGGTTGGTGCCTTGATTGTTGTTGAGCATAATCTGCCTTTGGATGATGTGGTGCGTACGGGAGAAATTATCAATGCTGATATAAACCAGCGCTTGATTGAGAATATTTTCTTTAAGAACAGTCCGTTGCACGATGGAGCGATGGTTATCAGTAAGAAACGTATCAAGGCGGCGGGATGTATCCTGCCCGTTTCCCATAATTTGGACATTCCCAAGGAATTGGGGTTGAGGCATCGTGCCGCCATGGGAATCTCCCAGGTGTCTGATGCTCATGCCATCATTGTGTCGGAGGAAACCGGAGGTATTTCAGTGGCTTACAAAGGACAATTCTATCTGCGCCTGAATGCTGAGGAATTGGAAAGTTTGTTAACAAAGGAAAGCTGAGGTGTGACAAAATCTCCTGCTTTTACGTCATATAACATATGATATAAAACAAAAAAATATCTTATAACTAATAACTGAAAAGGATGGATAGACGAAATTTCTTACGGACGGGAAGTCTGGCGATGTTAGGTTCGCTGGCGGTACCCTCGTTGGCTATGCCTGCGTCAGTACGCGGAGCTTTAGGAGGAGCAGATAATCAGTCTGCCGTAGCTTCGGCAATGGCTCATTTTGGCGTAACAGAGGCTGACTTGAAGAAAGTGATGGTTGCCGCTCTGGAA
Source organism: Bacteroides sp. L10-4 (assembly GCF_013373675.1). Classification (NCBI taxonomy): domain Bacteria; kingdom Pseudomonadati; phylum Bacteroidota; class Bacteroidia; order Bacteroidales; family Bacteroidaceae; genus Bacteroides; species Bacteroides sp. L10-4. The sequence continues at coordinate 50,432 of NZ_JABXJH010000017.1, read as the reverse complement.
AAAGGCGGTAATTATGCCGACCTTTATTTTGAACACACATTCAATAACAGTGTGGTTCTGATGGACGGCAAAGTAAACAGATGCGGTTCTAACATAGACTTCGGTATGGGCGTGCGCGTATTGGCGGGCGACCAGACAGGCTATGCTTACGTAGAGGGAGTAACTTTGGAAGAAATGTTGCGTGCTGCCCGGACAGCAGCACGTATTGCTTCTTCGGGCAAGGCAGGCAAGCCGGTGGGGCTGACGGAAAAGACAATTGCCAAAAGCCGCTATGCCGTCGCCGAACCTTGGGAGGACGTAAGTATCAAGACTAAAATCCCCTATCTGGAAAAACTGAACGAAAAGATTTTCTCTTTGGATAATCGGGTGCGCAAGGTGCAGGCATCACTTTCAGATACTACCTCGCACGTGCTTTTCTGCAATTCCGAGGGTGTGAGCTACTATGATTATCGCCCGATGGTCTCTTTTGCGGCTGTCTGTATCATGGAAGAAAATGGAAAGATGGAGAACGGTTATGCTGCTCGTTCTTACCGTAAGGGGTTTGAATTCCTGACGGACGACATCGTGGATATTCTTGCACGTGAGGCGGTGGATAAGACTGCTATCTTGTTCAAGGCTGTGAAACCCAAAGGTGGCGAAATGCCTGTCGTGATGGGGGCAGGCGGTTCGGGTATCTTGTTGCACGAAGCCATAGGACATGCTTTTGAAGCCGATTTCAACCGGAAACGTACTTCCATCTTCTGCGACCTCCTTGGAAAGAAGATTTGCAACGAACATATCAATGTGGTGGACGACGGTACCATCGCCTTCAATCGCGGCTCTGTAAACTTTGATGATGAAGGAGTGGAAGGACAAAAGACCTATATCGTGAAAGAGGGAATACTGACCAGTTACCTGCATGACCGTATTAGTGCCAAGCACTATGGTGTGGCTCCTACCGGAAACGGACGTCGCGATACTTTCCGCAATACTCCTATTCCTCGTATGCGTGCCACTTACATGGAAGCAGGCAACGTGAAAGAGGAAGACATTATCTCCACCGTGAAGAATGGTATCTATTGCGACCAGTTCACTAACGGCCAGGTACAAATCGGTGCCGGAGACTTTACCTTCTTCGTTAAATCGGGTTACTTGATTGAAGACGGCAAACTGACGCAACCTGTCAAGGATATCAACATCATCGGAAACGGTCCGAAGGCATTGGCAGACATTACGATGGTGGCAAGCAATGATAAGATTGACAACGGTACATGGACGTGTGGCAAAGATGGTCAGTCTTGTCCCGTTACCTGTGGTATGCCGTCGGCACTGGTCAGCAAACTGACTGTGGGAGGTGAAAGTTAAATATTAATGGAGAATTGATAGCTGATGATTGATAATGTTTCTTTCATTGTCAACTATCAACTGTCAACTATCACTATCAATTAAGGATATGATTACAGACGACAATAAAAAATTGGCACAATGGGCTATGGAGTATGCCTTGAAGAACGGCTGCCAAGCAGCCAAACTGGTGCTGTATACGAACTCTAATTCTTCTTTCGAACTGCGTGACGGCAAGATGGACCGTTTGCAGCAGGCTACGGAAAACGGATTGGGACTGAATCTTTATGTGGACGGACGTTTCGGCTCGTTCTCTACCAATCGCTTGAACAAAAAAGAATTGGAAACACTGATTAAGAACGGTATCGATTCTACCCGTTATCTGGCAGTGGATGAGTCGCGTATCTTGGCCGATCCGGCACGTTACTATAAAGGGGGAAAACCCGATTTGCAACTTTTTGACAAGACGCTCTACAATCTCAACCCCGATGACAAAGTGGAACTGGCCAAGGTTGCGGCCGGAGAAGTGATGGGCAAAGACGAACGTGTTATTTCGGTAGATTCTTCCTACAGCGACGGTGAAAGTTCTTCTTACCGCTTGATAAGCAATGGCTTTGAAGGAGAATCGAAAAGCACTTGGTTCTCTGTGTCGGCCAGCGTTTCCATAAAGGGAGAAGGAGAGGCGCGTCCGCAGGATTATTGGTATGGTTCATCCTTGTTCTATGATAAACTGACCAAAACGGGAATCGGTGCCAAGGCATTGGAACGCGTATTGCGCAAGTTGGGACAGAAGAAAGCAAAGTCGGGTAAATATACAATGGTGGTTGATCCTATGAATGTGGGAAATCTGCTCAGCCCGATGCTAAGTGCATTGTACGGTAGTGCTCTGCAGCAAAAGAACTCCTTCCTGATGGATAAGCTGGATGCGAAAGTGGCTTCCAGTCTCTTCACGTTGCGTGACGAGCCGCATGCTATCGGTGCAAACGGTTCACGCTATTTTGACAACGAAGGGGTGGCCACACAGCCGCGTGCTATCTTTGACGGAGGAGTATTGAAAACTTATTTCATTGATACTTACAATGCCAAAAAAATGGGTGTGGCTCCTACCATCAGTTCGCCTTCGCGCCTGATTCTGACACCGGGCGACAAAGACCTGAAGGGGTTGGTGGCCGATGTGCAGCAAGGAATCTTGGTTACCGGTTTCAATGGAGGAAACAGCAACAGCAGCACCGGAGATTTCTCTTACGGTATAGAGGGTTTCTTAATTGAAAACGGACAGCTGACACAGCCCGTCAACGAGATGAATGTGACGGGTAATATGATTACGTTGTGGAATTCTCTGGCAGCCGTGGGTAATGACCCGCAGCCGAACCGCTCATGGCAGATTCCTTCGCTGGTATTCGATGGGGTTAACTTCAGCGGATTGTAATGCTAGTTCAGCATCAGGCTCATATATGGGCTTGATGTTGTAAATATCTTTTCGGTGAGTTCGCCGATTGTAAGTGCCAAGTGGCTGCCCGGCAGACGCTTGGCACTATTCATACATTTACCATTGTTCAGGTAGTAGTAGCCGTTATTGGCACTGACCTGTTCATCGGTAAGATGAATGTTGAGTTTCAGTTCCGGATGGGCTGCGGCATAGATTTGCAACATGGTTTTGGCATTGATGATGCGTGCCATGCCCAAAAGTTGGCTTTCATCGGTAGCGGGAGGAGTGAGAACCCGGACGGACGGGAGATTCAGGCTTTGGCAGATAAGTTGAAGCAGTAAGGTTTTTGTTGCAGGAGTATCTGACACGATTTCTCCAATGCGCCAGTAGTCTTTCCTTATAGGATAGGTAATGGCCAAAGCTGTGATTTTCTCTCCTTTGTTCAAAGTGCAAACGGAGCCCTTCTCCAGTTGCAAATCGGCAATGATAACCCGGAAATCCTCCTCCGTATGCTGGATGCAGCAAGGGCACTCCCGTAATTTCCGATTGAAATATTCATATTTTTTTTCAGTATATTCGGCAGACATTTCCAGGGTGAAGCCCGTGTCGGCTGCCGGTGTGTCGGAAGCGATGAATGTCTCTTCGGTATAACGGAATACGGGGGCGTAACCGCTCCGAGCATAGTAGTCGAACAGCCACGGTTCTGCCGGTATCAGGGTAGACAAGGAGGCATTATTGTGCAACATCCGTGCAAAGGCTTGCGATAACAGCTCTTGCATTACGCCCCGATTACGGTAGTCAGGATGTGTGCAGGCGCCTGATATATAGGCTGTATGAATATCTTCTCCTTCGAACGTCATAGGATAAGGCAACATCTGTAGGGCGGCAATCACTTCTTCACCGCTCTGGATGGCAATATTGACATCATTGTTGTAGCGGAGTCGGAAATACATTTCAGTAAACTCCTCGCTATCATTGAAACAGAGCTTCCATAAATTCTTTACCTTTTCTTGTATCATCAACCCCTTGTCTTTTTAATCCCTACCCCTTACTTTCACCACTTGATTGCTTCTACCGGTTCATCTCTCAAGCATGCCACGTATTTTTCCAGAATAATGGCAGGCTGGTACGAAAGTTTGGCTTTGCGCAATCCTTCAATACCCAAATCTTCTTCACGGTTGAGGTAGACATACTGTTCAGAGATATGGTTGGCAAATTCATAGTTAATCATTGCGTACGCTCCGTCTATGCTGGTATCGGCCTTTTCCACATGTATCCCAAAGGTATCTTGGTTGATGGGCATTCCGAAAGTGAAGGCGGCAATCTTGCCGTCTACATGCAGGATGCCTCCGGTCAGTCCCAGTTCCTCAAAATTGTGGAGGGCGTAGACCAGTGCGCGACGTTCGTTGCCCGTTCCTTCATGCTGGTCGCAGTTGTTGGCCTTGCACCATTCGGCTTCCAGGTCCATACATTCTTGGATGCGGTCGGGAGTGATGGGGGTATATTCGTAGTTATAGGTACGCTTGAATTTGTTGACATGATTTCGTTTGGACTGGAATTTCTTTCCGGCAAGCGCGGCGAGATCTGTACGCAGATATAGGTAGTCGGCATAGTCCCGGTCTGCTGTGAATTGGAATTTTCCGGTCATGAAGGCTTCCAGTTCCGAGCACATGCTCGAGCATATCCCCAGCAGGCAGAAAGGTTCCCCTTCCCGGTGTGCGTCTTCAACCAGTGCATCCAGTACTTTTTTCAAATTCCCGTTGCCTATCGGCATCATGTACACCGGTTTGCCGTTTGCCCAGAATTTCAGTAAGAGGAAGCCTTCTATGATGGCAAACTTTGTATTGTATAGAAAGCGCCAGCTGCATAGGTTGGAGAATGAGAGGTCGCAATTCCTTCGCGGACTGTTCTGTGTATAGGAAGTGATAAGTTCTTTGTCTTGTAATTCGATATCTTTAAATGCAATCATGCGTTATTTTTAGTTGGTTATGATTATAAATAACAAAAATAAGAAGATTTTGTTAGAGTAGCCCTAATAATCGCAGAATAGTTGGAGTCAACAATGCTGTGAAGATACCGTTCAGGGTCAGGCCAAGACTGGCGAATGCGCCGTATTTGCGGCTGATGTCCATAGCTGTGGAAGTTCCTACCGCATGGGCGGCGGCTCCCAAGGAAAGGCCTTGTGCCATAGGGCTGCCAATGTGGGTCAGTTTCATGGTCTTGAAGCCCAGTATTCCACCCAACAAGCCTACACAGACCACTACGGCGGCGGTGAGTGAGGGAATGCCACCCAGCGACTTGGTTACTTCCATGGCTATCGGTGTAGTGACAGACTTGGGTGCCAGAGAGTAGATAATTTCGTCGGAAGCCCCCATCAGTTTAGCTATCAGCACAACCGAGACAACTCCTACAATGCAGCCGGCAAGTTGTGACAGCATGATGGGGAGCAACTGTTTCTTAATCGTTTCCAATTGGAGGTATAGGGGTACTCCCAAGGCTACAACAGCGGGTTTCAGCCAGAATTCTATCAGATGCCCTCCTTCATTGTAGGTCTCATAACTGATATGCGTCATCTTCAGGAAGATAATAAGGATGGCAATTGTCAGCAGGATAGGGTTTAGCAGCATGATGCCGGTCTTTTTCTGCAGAAGTTTGGCCAGAAAGAAAATCCCGAAGGTGACGGCCAATAGGAAAAACTCGTTTTCTAAAAAGTTCATTTGATTTTACGTGTTAGTTGATGAACCCATCCGGTGACTACAATCACCAGCAGGGTGCTGATTATGGAAGCGGTCACTATCGGCCAGAACTCGGAGGCGATAACATCGAAGTAAAGCATGAGGGCTACACCGGGCGGAACAAAGAAGAACCCCAGGTTGGCAACCAGAAAGTCGGACATGCCCTGCACCCAGTGCAGTTTAATCCAACCCAATTTCAAGAACAGGGTGAGCAACAGCATACCGATGATGCTGGAAGGCAGTTTGATGCCCGTTAAGAAAACTATTAGTTCCCCCAGGGCTAAACATCCGAAGAGGATGGCGCATTGACGAATCATAATACCTATTGTTATACGTTGAAAACGCTGCAAAGGTAGGTATTCTATGTATTGTTTGTTACCGTTGTATCCTGATTTTTTTCATGTCGTTGGTAGAGTCGGGCGAGTTGTCCCCGTGGAACGGGTAATTGTTTATTGTAGAGCGATATGTGTACGCACACATGAATGCCGGGAGTACCTAATGTTAAATATTATAATAATTGTGGTTTAGGCAGTAAAAAGAGTGGTGTTTGCAATGTAGATATTGCAAAATTGTGTACTTTTGCGGTGTGAATAGCACATACTGCCGATTCTTAATAGACAATTAAAATATCATGCAAAGATTAATTAACGAAATTGTTGAGCGTGCCAAAGCAAACCGCCAACGAATTGTTCTTCCCGAGGGTACGGAAGAACGTACATTGAAAGCTGCCAATCAAATCCTGACTGACGGAGTAGCCGACTTGATTATCCTTGGAAACCCTGCCGAGATAGAGGCTTGTGCCAAAGAGTGGGGGCTGGGAAACATAAATAAGGCTACTATTATCGACCCGGAAGACCATCCTAAGAAAGAAGAATATGCCCAGTTGCTTTGCGAGCTCCGCAAGAAGAAAGGCATGACCATCGAAGAGGCCCGTAAACTGGTTGTCGACCCGCTTTATCTGGGCTGCCTGATTATAAAGAATGGAGATGCTGATGGCCAGTTGGCAGGTGCACGTAACACTACGGGTAATGTACTTCGCCCTGCTTTGCAGATTATCAAGACCTCTCCCGGTATCACATGTGTCTCGGGTGCTATGTTGCTACTGACTCATGCTCCCGAGTATGGCAAGAACGGTGTTCTTGTGATGGGTGACGTGGCTGTGACTCCGGTGCCCGATGCTTCGCAATTGGCACAGATTGCCGTATGTACGGCTCGCACTGCTCAGGCTGTTGCCGGTCTCGACCCCAAAGTGGCCATGCTGAGTTTCTCTACCAAGGGCTCTGCCAAGCATGAAGTAGTGGACAAAGTGACTGAGGCTTTGAAGATAGCCAAAGAAATGGCTCCTGACATTGCCATCGATGGTGAATTGCAGGCCGATGCCGCCTTGGTGCCGGAAGTAGGTGCAAGCAAGGCTCCGGGTTCTTCCATTGCCGGACATGCCAATGTACTGGTTGTTCCCAGCCTTGAGGTGGGCAATATTTCCTACAAGCTGGTGCAACGTCTGGGACATGCCGATGCCGTAGGTCCCATCCTGCAAGGTATCGCCCGTCCGGTGAACGACCTCTCTCGCGGTTGCTCCATCGAGGATGTCTATCGTATGATTGCCATCACTGCCAACCAGGCCATTGCTGCCAAAAAACTTGCTGAATAATTTAAAAATCTGATAGGTTATATGAAAATCTTAGTATTGAACTGCGGTAGCTCGTCCATCAAATACAAATTGTTTGATATGGACCGGAAAGAAGTTATCGCTCAGGGTGGTATCGAAAAAATTGGTTTGAAGGACTCTTTTCTGAAGTTCACTTTGCCTGGTGGCGAGAAGAAAGTGCTTGAAAAGGACATCCCAGAGCATACCGTAGGTGTGGAATTTATCCTGAACACCTTGACAAGCCCTGAATATGGAGCCATCAAGTCTTTGGATGAAATTAACGCTGTGGGTCACCGTATGGTGCATGGAGGCGAAAAGTTCAGCGAGTCTGTACGGCTGACTCCGGAAGTGCTGGCTGCTTTTACTGCTTGCAATGACTTGGCTCCGCTTCATAATCCTGCCAACTTGAAAGGTGTAAATGCAATTGCTGCCATTCTGCCCAATGTTCCGCAGATTGGTGTATTCGATACAGCTTTCCACCAGACTATGCCGAAGCATGCCTACATGTATGCTGTTCCTTATGAACTTTATGAGAAGTATGGTGTACGCCGTTATGGTTTCCACGGAACTTCCCACCGTTATGTTTCGCAACGTGTTTGCGAATTCCTTGGCGTGCAGCCGGAGGGAAAGAAAATCATCACTTGTCACATCGGTAACGGTGGCTCTATTACTGCTATCAAAGATGGTAAGTGCATGGACACCAGTATGGGCTTGACGCCATTGGAAGGTTTAATGATGGGTACCCGTAGCGGTGACATTGATGCAGGTGCTGTATCGTTCATCATGGAGAAAGAAGGTCTGGATGCTAACGGTATCTCTAATCTGCTGAATAAGAAGAGCGGTGTGTTAGGTATTTTTGGTGAGTCCAGTGATATGCGTGACCTGGAAAATGCGGTAGCTGCCGGTAATCCGAGAGGCATCTTGGCTGAACAAATGTACTTCTATCGCATCAAGAAATATATCGGTGCATACGCTGCTGCATTGGGTGGTGTGGATATCATCGTATTTACGGGCGGTGTCGGAGAAAATCAGGCAAGTGCCCGTTGGGGTGCCTGCGAGGGTCTGGAATTCATGGGTGTGAAACTGGATGCCGAGAAGAACAATGTCCGCGGTGAAGAGATGGTCATCTCTGCCGATGATTCCAAGGTGAAGGTAGTGGTAATCCCCACTGACGAGGAGCTGATGATTGCTTCGGACACGATGGATATTCTGAAGAAGTAATATCGCTGTAATATTTCCCGGTTCCGGCTTCCCGGAGTCCGGATGTGGTTTCGCCCCTGCAAATATGTAATGTATTTGTAGGGGCGAAATGTTTTCCGAATCCTTTAAAATCCTTATCTTTGTTACTTGGTTAAAAACAATAAAGGCAATTTTCCGAATAACTTTAAATAAGAACTGCTTATGAAACGATTAATGTATGTGTTGTTCTTTGTACTGCTGACCAGCGGCATGGCCTATGCCCAGCAGGCGAAGTACGTGTTTTATTTCATCGGTGATGGAATGGGTGTGAACCAGGTGAACGGTACGGAGATGTATCTGGCCGAACAAGAAGGGCGTATCGGTGTAAGGCCTTTGCTGTTTACTACATTCCCGGTTGCCAGCATGGCGACTACTTTTTCTGCCACCAACTCGGTGACCGACTCTTCTGCTGCCGGAACAGCCCTGGCTACCGGTGCGAAAACTTACAATGGTGCCATCGGCATGGACGATAACAAAAGTGTTCTACAGAGTGTGGCCGATAGAGCCAAGAAGTCCGGTAAGAAAGTTGGAGTAACTACCAGCGTCAGCGTAGACCATGCTACTCCCGCTGCATTCTATGCCCACCAGCCGAGCCGTAGCATGTATTACGAAATAGCCCTCGACTTGCCGAAAGCCGGTTTCGACTTCTATGCAGGCGGCGGTTTCTTGAAACCGACCACTACTGCCGACAAGAAAGAGGCTCCGAGCATTTTCCCTATCTTTGAAGAAGCCGGTTATACCGTTGCAAGAGGTCTTGACGAATACAAGGCGAAGTCTGCCCGCGCAGATAAGATGATCCTTATCCAGAAAGAAGGTACAGAGCCTTCTTGCCTGCCTTATGCCATCGACCGCCAGGAAGGTGACTTGACGCTGGCCGAAATTACCGAAAGTGCCATCGCTTTCCTGACCAAAGGCAGTAATAAGGGTTTCTTCCTGATGGTGGAAGGTGGAAAGATTGACTGGGCCTGTCACGGTAACGACCCCGCCACAGTCTTTGAGGAAGTGGTGGATATGGACAATGCCATCAAGGTGGCTTACGAGTTCTATAAGAAGCATCCCAAAGAAACGCTGATTGTGGTAACTGCCGACCATGAAACCGGCGGTCTGGGTCTGGGTACCGGTAAATACGAGCTTCAACTGAAAGCCCTTGCCAAGCAGAAGCAGTCTCAGGATATCCTTTCACGTTCCATCACGGACTTACGCAAGATGCGCAAGGTTATCAACTGGCCGGAAATGAAGGAATTCCTGGCAGAAAAGATGGGTTTCTGGAAAGAACTGCCGGTGAGCTGGGAGCAGGAGAAGATGCTGCGTGATGCTTACGAAGAATCATTTGTGAACAAGCATGTAGTGTTTGAGGAAAGTCTTTATGCCAAGACTGAGCCCCTGGCCGTTGCCGCCAAGAAGGTGATGAGCCAGATTGCCATGGTAGGCTGGACCGGCGGCGGCCATACAGCCGGATATGTGCCGGTATTCGCAGTAGGTGCAGGCTCCAAGCTGTTCGTGGGTAAGATGGACAACACGGAAATCCCGAAACGCATAGCCAAGGCTGGCGGATACAAATAATATAAATTCACTCAGGTTACGCGGATTCTCACAGATTGGACGCTCTGATATCAAGTATAAGAGACTAATCTGTGAGAATCCGTGTAATCTGTGGTGGCTGTCAATTTATTCCTTAAGGTCCTTCTTTATAATTTCATCCATCTCCCGGATACGTTTCTCCCGTTCCTTGGCGGATTTTATTTTCTGGTCCTTGTATCCGGTATCTGTCCGTTCGGAGACCTCTTCGCTCCATTCCTCGAATTCATCCGTTGCCGGACGTCCGTGCGGGTCTATGTTCTCTTCGGCAATCGGGTCGTTTCTGTAAATCATATCATCCATGACGCTAATGTTTTTAATGTTATGATGTTATTGCAACCATGCCGGGAAAAAGTTCCGGTAATCTTCACTTTTTCGTAATCATTTATAAGAATAAACGTTTTATAGCGCGGGCAGCAGGTACTTCCATATTAGATTCAGCTCTGCCTGCATGTCGGGGATGTTGGCGGTGACGGCAATGACGGCATCCTTGTCCGGCAACACCAGTATGTATTGTCCGTTGGCACCATCGGCACGGTAGGCGTTGTGGCGGCAGCGCCACATCTGGTAGCCGTAGCCCTGCAGCCAGTCGCTTGTCTTGGCGCTCATCTTCGCTTTCTTCAGCATCTCCGGTTTCATGCCGGCGGGCAGTGAGGGCACTTGGCAGGCAGATGCCTCCTTTACCCATTCTTCGGGCAGAATCTGCTGTCCGTTCCAGTTTCCTTTCTGCAGGAACAGTTGTCCCATCTTGGCAAGGTCTTCCGTTTTGAGGTACAACCCCCAGCCTCCGGTATTGATGCCTTGCGGGCTTTCCTGCCACCGGGCGTTGACGATGCCAAGCGGGCGGAACAGACGGGGATAGAGATAATCCACCACTTTCTCGCCCGTCACTTTCTGTACGATGGCTGAGAGCATGTAGGTTCCCAGGCTGTTGTAGGTGTAGAAGGTACCGGGCTTGTGCTCCACGGGGAAGGCAAGGAACTCCTGCACCCAATCGGCGTCCGCCTTTTTGCGTACCGTTCCGGTGGGGTCGGTGTCGTGCCCGCAGTTCATGGTCAGCAGGTCGCGTACGGTCATGGCTGCCAGATTTTCGCTGACGGTTGCCGGAAGCTTGTCGGGGAAGAAGGAGATGACCTTGTCCGTCAGCTTCAGCCTGCCTTCGGAGGCGGCAAGTCCCACGGCGGTGGCGGTGAATGTCTTGCTGACGGAGTTCAGGATGTGAGGCTTATCCTCTTTCCCTTCGCCCATCCATTCTTCGGCAATGACATTGCCGTGTTGCACAATCATGATACTGTGCAGGTCTTGTCCGGCTTTCTTTACGGCATCCAGATATCTGTTCATGGCCTTGTCCAGCTTCGGAGCAGCAGCGGCGCGGAGCAGGCCCTTGGTCAGTTGGTTGATGGAAATCAGCTTTATGCCTTTGTCTTCAATGGCTTTCCGGACGCGGGGGCTTGTCAGCAGGTCGGTCACTCCCTGGCGGTCCAGCGCCACGTCCTCATATCCGATGTGGAAGACGGTTTTCATTTCATCGTTGTCCAGTGCCGGGTGGTCTAAGAAAAGGTAGCGCTGGTCCGGCTGCAACTTCTCCAATGCTTTGATGAAGCTGGCCTCCTTTTCTTCGGCGGTTCTTTTGGGGCCGTCGTACCCGATGTAGGTAAACCGGTAGTCCTTGGAGGAGTCCATGCGGTCGATGGACGGCAGGTTGTATTCTTTGGCGAGCCGTTGCACCAGCTCGTTCACTTCTTTGCTGAAACCGGTGGAGAGCATGTGTCCGGACAGATGGCTGAGTTGCGGAATGCTTTTCAGCGTCGTCTCTATCTGCGCGCGGAACTCCTGCTCTATCTCCTTGATGTCCCATTTCTGCTCCATGATGGACTGTCCCGGATAGGCGGGGTTAGGGAACATCATCGGGTAGAAATAGCCGTTCTCGTCCGTCAGGCTGGGGCAGTGGGTCAGCGGACGCCACTTCACGTTCTCCCACTCGCTGGTGATGACGAGGTGCAGGCCGACGTCCAGTCCCGGATTTTCTTTCAGCATCTTGATGGCTTCTGGATACCAGGCTGCTACGGGCATCACTTCCACGCTGCGGGCAATACCCGAGCGGTAGGTCTGGATGCAGGCTTCGTTGACGGAATGCAGGGCACCGAGATCGTCAATGCGGATGACAAGTGTCGGGGCGCCGGATTGTCCCCATACCGGCAATGCTCCTGCTGCGAGCAGGCATCCGGCAATCATGTTTTTCAGTCTTAAAGGTTTCATGGGTGGTAGTGGTATGATGGTCGACGATTTGAATATACGTATTATAGCTTTGTCTCTCCCTCCACATAATCTTCGAGGAAGAGGTTCTCGCCGTCAAAGACGGCATACGAGAAATAGTTTATCCAGTCGCCGAGGATGAGTATACGGGCGGTACTGCTCAGCATCAGGTCCAGCTCGATGTGGCGGTGGCCGTAGATGAAGTAGTTGATGTTGGGATGGCTTTTCAGGTATTCCTTGGTGTAGAGCACCAGGTATTCGTTGTTTTCTCCCATGTATGCGGGTTCTTTCCCGTCTATGCGTTTCAAGCGGCTGTGCTTGGCCCAGTTCAGTCCCAGCTCCATGCTCCAGCGGGGGTGCAGGGCAGAGAACAGCGTCTGTAGGGTACGGCTGCGGAACATGGCGCGCAGCATCTTGAACTTCTTGTCCGGGTCGCCTAGCCCGTCACCGTGGGCAAGGTAGAACTCTTTCCCGAAGATTTCGGCGGTCAGCGGTTCGCGGTGTATAATGACGCCGCACTCCTTGGTCAGATAGTCGCCACACCAAAGGTCATGGTTTCCCGTGAAAAAGTGGACTTCCACTCCCAAATCGGTCAGTTCGGACAGTTTGCCCAGAAAGCGGGTGTAGCCTTTGGGCACTACGGTACGGAATTCGTACCAGAAGTCGAACATGTCTCCCAGCAGATATACGGCCGATGCCTTGTGTTTGATGCTGTCCAGGAAATTGACCAGCCGCCGTTCTTGGGTTCGCCCATGTTCGATGGCTCGTGAGCCCAAGTGAGCATCCGAGAGGAAATATACATTTTTCATTATCAACTATCCATTATCAATTAGTTAAAGAAATCCCAGCTCCAGTTTCGCTTCTTCGCTCATCATGTCCTTGTCCCACTCGGGCTCGAAGACGAGATTGATGGTGGCGGAGGTCACCCCGTCGATGGATTCCACTTTCTGGCGTACATCTTCCATGATGAAGTCGGCTGCCGGACAGTTGGGGGCGGTCAGCGTCATGTCGATGGTTGTTTCTCCCAGGTCGGAGACGTCTATTTTGTAAATCAGTCCAAGGTCGTATACGTTGACCGGTATTTCCGGGTCGAATACGGTCTTGAGCATGGAGACTATTTTCTCTTCTATTTCAAATCTGGTCATATTTGTAAGGTCTTATATGTAGGTTTTCAAAGAACAAAGCTATGGAATTTAATTGAAAATGCCAAGTAACGCCCTTCTTTTCATTGCTTCGGGGCCACGGCTTTTTCATTTAAAGGAGTTCTCGGGAGTTAGAAGGGGGTATCGCCCTTCGGCCTTAGGAATTGAAGGCCGATGGTTCTGTTGATGTATAGCGATACTATCTTTCCACCGCAACGTCGGCATCCGACAGAATGACATCCGGCTGTTTCTTTACTGCATGTGCATGCCGGGGAAGCGGTCTCCATCTTCTTCATCTGCCCTCGGACTAGTGTCTTTGAAAGTGAACGACCCGGGTCGTCTGATTGAACAACCCTAGTCGTTCGATTGAACAACTCAGGTCGTTCGATTGAACGACTAGGGTTGTTCACTTATAAAAATATATATCATGTGCTGAATGCGAAAGTATGTCGGGGCTGTGGAACCATCTTGGTTGGCGGTAGAATGGCTTCTCGGTTTTTTGGTTTCCGGCATGCGGGAAACTGAAAATCCGCATGTGCAGTGAAGGGGGGAGAGAAGTTTCACCGGAAAACCCGATGGATAGGCAGACGGGAGAAGAAGATGAAGGATGTGAAAGGTGAAAAAGCGATGTAGCCTGTGGCGGGATGGTACGGAAAAACGGAAAGGGCTGAGGTCAGATAATCCCTTCGTCATTGAAGCTGTAATACTTTCCGTCCGTGACGATGATGTGGTCGGTCAGGCGTATGTTCATGGTCTGGGCGGCTTTTCTTACAAGCTCCGTAAGGCTGCGGTCGGCATGGCTGGGGGAGGGATTCCCCGATGGGTGGTTGTGGATAAGAACTATTTGTACGGCACGCTGTAGCAGGGCTTCGCGTAGAATGGTTCGGACGTCGGCGGTGGTCTGGTCGATGCCGCCGCGGCTGATGCGTACTTTGTCGATGACTTTGGCGGCTTGGTTCAGGAGCAGCACCCAGAACTCTTCGGTGGGGAGGTCGCAAAGCAGGGGATGGAACAGCTCGTAGATGTCGGCAGAGGAGCGGATGGTGGTACGTTCGGAGCGTTCCTGCAGTTTGCGGCGTTTGCCCAGTTCCAAGGCTGCCATGATGGTGATGCTCTTGGCGGGGCCGAAGCCTTTGAAGCGGGAAAAGTCGCGTACTTCCCATTTGCCCAGTTGGCTGAGGTCGTTGTTGCAGGCGGCAAGCACTCGCTGCATCAGGGCCACGGCGCTTTCCTCCGTATTGCCGGAGCCGATGAGGATGGCTAGCAGTTCAGCGTCGCTCAAGGCTTCCGCTCCTTTTTGCATCATCTTTTCCCGCGGGCGGTCTTCTGCAGCCCACTGGTTGATATTCAGTTTCTCCATTCCTTACCTTTCTTTTTCCGATTTTTCAAATTTGTCCGTCTTCGCCGATTCTTAATCTCTCCTTGTCACTTGTAAAAGTTCTTTTTGAACGCCTCGAACTCATCTTTGCCAAGTATGCAACGGTTCCACCAGGCGCGCAGGAACCCCGTCCCGTATCCGATGAGCTGGATGAAGGAGGCTGCAACGGAGTGGAGCCCGATGCTGAGGCTACGGTTCCGGATAGTGGAGTCGGTGCATACCAGAAGCGCATAAAGAGCGATGGGCAGCAGACTGTACGGACAGAAGGGCGTTCCCAGCAGGAATATGGCCACTCCCAGGGTGAATGCGGCAGGTAGCAGATGGACGGGCTTCAGTGATTCCGGATACTTCTTGTACAGATTGATGCGGGCAATCCCGGAATTGTGTACCTGCTTGAAGAACTTCCGGAAGTCTGTCCGGCGCTTGTGGTACACCCAGGCGCCTGGAAACAGCCGGCATGTATGTCCTCCCTTGAAGATTCGGATGCTGAAGTCGATGTCTTCCCCGAAACGCATCCGCGAGAATCCGCCTAGGGCTTGGTACACTTCCCGCCGCACACCCATGTTGAAGCTGCGCGGGTAGAACTTGTCCATCTTCTTCTTTCCCCCGCGGATGCCGCCGGTGGTGAAGAAGGAGGTCATGGAGTAGTTGATGGCTTTCTGTATGTCTGTGAATGACTCGTGTGCCCGGTCGGGGCCTCCGAAGGCATCGGCGGCTTCATGCTGCAGTTCCTTTTCCACTGCATGGAAATAGCCTTCGGGCAGGATGCAGTCTGAATCCAGTATTATCAGGTATTCGCCCTTGCTTCGTTCCGCCCCGTAGTTGCGGGTCTGCCCGGGGCCGGAGTTGGGCTTGTCATAGTAATGCACGTCCAATAGTTCCTGATGCTTCTCTATGACTGGCTTGCAGGGGATGGAGGACCCGTCCTCCACTACAATCACTTCAAAATCCTTGAAACTTTGTCGCGTCAAGCTATGCAGCAGTTCGTCCACCTCATCGGGGCGGTTGTATACGGGGATGATGACGGAGTATCTCATTGGTATGGCTCTATGTTTTGGTTGTCTCCGCAAAGATATATCATTTAAACTTTGCAGATGAATAAATGGAAAGAAAAATCCCCGGATGCCGAGCGGCACCGGGGATGATATGAAAAGGACATTTGCCTAATTTCCAAAAGGGATTATGCTTTTACTCGGCTTACGTAAGAACCGTCGCGCGTGTCGATTTCGATAGTCTCGCCTTCGTTGATGAACAAGGGAACGCGAACCGTTGCACCCGATTCCACGGTAGCGGGCTTCAGGGTGTTGGTTGCGGTGTCGCCTTTCAGACCCGGTTCGGTATATGTAATCTTCATCTGAACCTTGATAGGCATATCGGCATAAAGAACAGTTTCGGTAGAGGCATCGGAAACTACGTCTACTACCATACCTTCGAGCAGGAAGTCTACGCCGTTAATCAGGTCGTGGGCGATAGGAATTTGGTCAAAAGTTTCCTGGTTCATGAACAGGAAGTCATCTCCTTCTTTGTAGAGGAACTGGTGGGGACGACGCTCTACACGTACATCTTCCAGTTTCTCACCGATGTTGAAACGACGTTCCAAAACGTAGCCGTTCACCACGTCTTTCAGTTTGGTACGCATGAAGGTGTTACCTTTTCCCGGCTTTACATGCAGGAAGTCGATACAGAAATACAGCTTGCCGTCCATGCGGATGCAAGTTCCGATTTTAATGTCTTGGGCATTAATCATACTTATAGTCTTTAATATTATTATATTAGTATATGCTTCTCGTGCTGGTTTGCGGGTACAAAAGTAATGGAAATCGGTAAAAAACACAAAAACTTTTGAGAGAAAATGAGTTATCTCTTGGTTTATTTGAAAAAAGTACCTATTTTTGCAGCCCGAATTCGTGAGAATAATAACATAAAACAAGATACAGTAATGAAAAGAACATTTCAACCTTCTAACAGAAAGAGAAAGAACAAACACGGTTTCCGTGAGAGAATGGCTACAGCAAACGGCCGCAGAGTATTGGCAGCACGTCGTGCTAAAGGCAGAAAGAAACTGACTGTTTCTGACGAATACAACGGAGTAAAGGCATAATTGCCACCTTTTTCCAAAAGAAATGAGGAAGCTGCAAATAGCGATATTTGCAGCTTCCTGTGTAATAGGGGGCTCTTAAACGGGAATCAGCCGGAATCTTGTAGATATGCTGGATAGTGAGTGTTTTGGGGCTGGCTTCCTTGATTGATAGTTTCTGTTCTTTTACTGTTGTTCCTTGGTTCCTTTAGTTGAGTATCAGACTGCCGTAATGTTTCCGGGTTGTCGGGAACTCGTTCGTGGCTTACCAGATGTTTGTGTGAATATGTGATAAGAGAATACGGCTTATCTGTAGCTTGTGTCGTTTTTTTGATAAAAATTGCTTATCGCATTTTTTTACGTATATTGTGCTCGTGGAGTTTCGTATAATTGTTTAAGTGGTTGAACTTGTTTATTATGGGGTACTCTGACATCTTTCCACGGAACGTGTTTTTTGATTGCTGCTATTGTTTTTGTGCTGGTAGTGGTAAGTGCTGCGGTGAGGGAATTCTCTGGTAAGAGCCATGAATAGAAAGGACTATGCCGTTTGCATTGATTGCATCCAGAAAATAAATGTAAAACCTATAGGCAGACGATTCTTTTTACGTATCTTTGTCCCGAATAATGCATTATCACTATGACAATAAAAGATTTTTTCTCTTTCCGGCAGAACAAGCTCTTTTGGGCAAATATCCTTGCGATGGTTATCGTGGTAGTAGGATTGCTGTTTGGGGTGCTGAAAGGACTGGATATATATACCCGCCACGGCGAGGCTGTGATAGTGCCCGATGTGAAGGGCATGGGAGTGGAGGAAGCCGGAAAAATATTCCGTAACCACGGTCTGGTCTGCATCGTTTCAGATTCCAGTTATGTCAAGGCTCTTCCTGCCGGCTGCATTCTCGAGTATAATCCGGCAGCCGGGCAAAAAGTAAAGGAAGGACGTACCATCTATCTTACAATCAATAAAATTGAAATTCCCCTGCACGTAGTGCCCGATGTGGCGGACAACAGTTCGTTGCGGCAAGCGGAAGCGCGTATTCTGGCTTCGGGCTTCAAACTGGCCGAGATACAGTATATTTCGGGCGAGAAGGACTGGGTGTATGGCGTGAAGTATAAGGGCCGTCAGCTGTCCATCGGTGAAAAAGTGCCGGTCGGCGCGGTGCTGACGCTGATAGTAGGAGATGGAGGTGTCTTGCAGACAGACTCTCTGGGAACGGAGCCTGTGGGGGATGCCGTTCAACCCGTGTCGTCCGAAGACTCTGCAACAGACGAGTCCTGGTTTTGATAAACATCTGACTTTAATCGTAAATTGTAAATCGTCAAATTGTAAATGCTGTGATGATAGAAGAATTGCCGGATGATATAGATAACGATGAACTGGACGACGTAGAGCCGGTTGGCGACGAGGCGCAACTCTATGAACACTTCCGTATAGTGGTGGACAAGGGGCAGGAGATGATGCGTGTGGACAAGTATCTGTTCGACCGACTGACAAACGCTTCCCGCAACCGTATCCAGAAAGCTGCCGATGCAGGCTTCGTGATGGCCAACGGCAAGGCTGTGAAAAGCAGCTATAAAGTGAAGCCGCTGGATGTCATTACCATGATGATGGACCGTCCACGCTATGAGAATGAGGTTATTCCCGAAGATATTCCGCTTGAGATAGTATATGAGGACAAGTATCTGATGGTAGTGAACAAACCTGCCGGCCTGGTGGTGCATCCCGGTCATGGCAACTATCATGGTACGCTTGTCAACGCCATAGCCTGGCACATGAAGGATAATCCCGATTATGATGCCAATGACCCGCATGTGGGACTGGTGCATCGTATCGACAAGGATACTTCCGGCCTGCTGGTGATAGCCAAGACGCCGGATGCCAAGACAAATCTCGGTAATCAGTTTTTCAACAAGACAACAAAGCGCCGCTACCGTGCGCTGGTCTGGGGAAATGTGGAGCTGGACGAAGGTACCGTTGTCGGCAACATCGGCCGTAATCCCAAAGACCGTATGCAGATGACTGTTCTTCCCGACGACCAGGGAAAACATGCCGTCACTCATTACCGGGTACTCGAGCGTCTGGGATACGTCACTCTGGTGGAATGTATCCTCGAAACGGGACGCACCCATCAAATCCGTGTGCACATGAAGCACATCGGACACATACTTTTCAATGACGAACGTTACGGCGGACATGAAATCCTGAAAGGAACCCACTTCGCCAAATACAAACAATTTGTAAACAACTGCTTCGACGCTTGTCCGCGGCAGGCATTGCATGCCATGACGCTGGGGTTTGTACATCCCGTCACCGGAGAAGAAATGGACTTCACTTCGGAATTGCCCGATGACATGACCCGGCTGATAGATAAATGGAGAGGCTATATCAGTAACAGAGAATTAGAATGAAACGCACGATTGCTATTGTAGCTGGAGGAGATACCTCCGAATTCCACGTCTCCCTGCGTAGTGCACAGGGGATTTACTCCTTCATCGACAAGGAGAAGTATACCTTATATATTATAGAAATGCGCGGACTGGACTGGCATGTACAGCTGCCCGACGGCACCAAGGCTCCGGTAGACCGTAACGACTTCAGCTTCGTGCTGGATGGCGCGAAAGTGACATTCGACTTTGCCTACATCACCATCCACGGGACTCCGGGTGAGGACGGCCGTTTGCAGGGCTATTTCGATATGCTCCACATCCCTTATTCGTGTTGCGGAGTGCTGGCGGCGTCGCTCACTTACGATAAGTTTGCCTGCAACCAGTATCTGAAAGGTTTCGGCGTACGCATTGCCGAATCGTTGCTGCTACGTGGCGGACAGTCGGTGACGGATGAAGACGTGATGGAGAAAATCGGTCTGCCTTGCTTCATTAAGCCCAGCTTGGGAGGTTCCAGTTTCGGCGTGACCAAGGTGACGGCGAAAGAGCAGATACAGCCCGCCATAGCCAAGGCATTTGCAGAAGCGCAGGAAGTATTGGTGGAGGCCTTTATGGACGGAACCGAGATTACCTGCGGCTGTTACAAAACAAAAGACAAGTCCGTAGTGTTTCCCATTACGGAGGTGGTGAGTCATAACGAGTACTTCGATTATGAGGCTAAGTATAACGGTGCGTCTGACGAGATTACTCCTGCCCGCATCTCGGACGATTTGACCCGCAGGGTGCAGGCGCTCACTTCTGCCATTTATGATATACTCGGGGCCTACGGCATTATCCGCGTGGACTATATTATTACCAAAGGTGAAAAGATTAATCTGCTGGAGGTAAATACCACTCCCGGAATGACTGCCACCAGCTTCATTCCTCAGCAGGTTCGCGCTGCCGGGATGGATATGAAGGATGTAATGACAGATATTATAGAAAATAGGTTTAATCATTAATCATTATGAATGCGAGCGTAGAATTTGATGAAATCCGTCCTTATCATGATGAGGAACTTCCTCAGGTTTATGAGGAGCTGATTGCCGATGAGGCATTCCGGCAGGCAGTGGAGGCTGTGATGCCTGGTGTACCTATTGAAGTGTGGTCGCAGAAAATGCGCGCATGTAAAACCAAACTGGAGTTTCAGAAGACTTTCTGTTATCGACTTTTGTGGAAGTTGGCAAAGGAGGCTACGGACGGATTGACTCTGGAGCATACAGCGTTGCCGGTTGACAAGTCGGTGGCGTATACCTATATTTCCAATCATCGCGACATTATTCTTGACTCCGGTTTCTTGTCCATTCTCTTGGTAGACCAGGGCATGGATACGGTAGAGATTGCCATTGGTGACAACCTGTTGATTTATCCGTGGATTAAGAAATTTGTGCGTGTCAACAAGTCCTTCATCGTGCAGCGTGCGTTGACCATGCGCCAGATGCTGGAGGCTTCCGCACGCATGTCCCGCTATATGCACTATACCATTGGCGAGAAGAAACAGTCCATCTGGATTGCACAGCGCGAAGGGCGTGCCAAGGACTCCAACGACCGTACGCAGGATAGTGTGCTGAAGATGCTGGCAATAGGCGGTGAAGGTGACATCATTGACCGTTTAATGGAGATGAATATAGCTCCGCTTGCCATTTCTTATGAATATGACCCTTGCGACTTTCTGAAAGCGCAGGAATTCCAACTGAAACGGGACATTGAAGGCTATAAGAAAACGAAGGCTGATGATTTGCTGAATATGCAGACCGGACTGTTCGGCTATAAAGGGCGGGTACATTTCCAGACGAGTGCTTGCATAAATGACGAATTGGTGAAAATGGACCGTTCGCTTTCGAAGCCCGAACTCTTTGCACGTATGTCTGCGCTGATAGACAAGCGTATTCATGCCAGTTACCGGATGTATCCCAATAATTATGTGGCGCACGACCTTCTCGAGGGGAATGAGGATTTTTCCGACCATTACACTGCCGAGGATAAACAGCGCTTCACGGACTACATGGAACAACAGCTGGAACGCATTTCCATTCCCGATAAGGATGTGGATTTCCTGCGTGGAAAGATGTTGTCGATGTATGCCAACCCGTTGAAGAATTATCTGGCGGCTATAAAAGAATGAATACATGAAGAGGTGCTGTTATTGGTGGCTTTTGCCTTTGTTGGTTTGCCTGTTGGCTGGTTGTGGCGATGATGATTATCATTATCCTTCCGTGAGGTTGGAATTCTTGACTGCCTTTTCGGGGGCTGACGGCTATCTGCGGTCTGTTGTGACGGATGAAGGGGAAACCTTGCCGGTAGTGGAGGACAAGACAAAGACGAACATAGAGTCGAACGCCTCGGTACGTGTCATCAGTAATTATGCTTCGGAGGTTACTGCCGACGGAACTGCCGGTGCGGTACTGTATGCTTTGAGCGGTGTTCTCTCTGTTGCTCCCCAGACAGCCGACAAGTTTGAGGAGGGCGTCAAGACGGAGCCTGCTGATGTGCTGGGTATCTGGATGGGACTTGACTATCTCAACATGGTATTGACAGTCAAGGAGAATGGTGAGCATAAGTTTCATTTCGTAGAGGATGAAATAACCGTGGATACCACTGCCGGGTGCAGTGAGGTATACCTGACGCTGTATCATGATGCAAAGGAGGAGGTGGTATCGTATACCAGGCGTGCCTACGTTTCCGTACCTTTGAGGCAGTATGCGGCAGAGGGTATACGGAAGGTTATGGTTCATTTTAGTGTGCACACTTATTCTGGTGACATCAAGGCTTACGATTTTGTTTATAACCCTGACTAAAATGAAATATTCGATGAAGACATTGTTCGCTGGCCTTTGCCTCGTTTTTGCCATCCTATTTTCCTGCGGGCAGAAGGAAGGACAGTTCAAGTCTGTTTCAGTGGATGACTTTTCCACATTGATAGCCAATCCGGAGGTGCAGCTTCTGGACGTGCGCACTGTTGCCGAATACTCGGAAGGACATGTGCCCCACAGTATCAATATCAATGTGCTGGATGAGTCGTTTGAAACGATGGCCGACTCCACTCTGCAGAAAGACAAACCGATTGCGGTATATTGTCGCAGTGGTAAGCGCAGTAAAAAGGCCGCCGCCATACTGAGCAAAAAAGGATATATAATCTATGATCTTGACAAAGGTTTCATCGGTTGGGAAGAAGCGGGGAGGGAAGTGGAAAGGTAATAACGGTTGTGCAGAAACACGGTTCTTTCATTCATTTAAGGGAGTTAGAAGGAATGGAAGAGAGCCGGAGGCGATAGTATCGCCATACATTAACAGAATTATCGGTTTTTAACTCCTGAGCCCGAAGGGCGATAACTCCTTCTAACTCCCTTAGGTGAAAGAACTGTGAGTGATTATTAGATACCTTCAAGCAGTCTTTTCAGCACCACTGTTGCTGAAATCTCCCGATTGGCCGCTTCGGGGATTACGATGGACTGCGGACTTTCTATCACATCATCTGTCACAATCATGTTGCGTCGAACCGGCAGGCAGTGCATGAAGTAGGCATTGTTGGTAACAGCCATCTGGCGCTCGCCTACTGTCCAGGCGCGGTCTTTGCTCAATATTTGTCCATAGTTGTCGCCAGTATAGGCAGCCCAGTTCTTGGCATAGACAAAATCAGCTCCTTCAAAAGCCTTCATCTGGTCATATTCTACGTGGGCATTTCCTACAAATTTGGGGTCGAGTTCATAACCTTCGGGATGCGTAATCACAAAGTCATAATCTGTTGCATTCATCCATTCGGCAAAGGAGTTGGGGACAGCCTGGGGCAATGGACGCGGATGTGGAGCCCATGTCATCACTACTTTGGGGCGTGTCGTCTTCTTATACTCCTCAATGGTTATCAAGTCGGCAAAACTCTGTAACGGATGGCGTGTGGCAGCTTCCATGGAGAATACCGGTCGGCCCGAATGCTTGATGAACTGCTCCAGTATCACTTCGTTGTAATCGTCTTCCTTGCTTTCGAAACGTGCGAAAGAACGTACGCCGATGATGTCGCAATAGCAGCCCATCACGGGAATGGCTTCCAATAAGTGTTCCGGTTTGTCACCGTCCATGATGACGCCACGTTCCGTTTCCAGTTTCCAGGCTCCTTGGTTGATATCCAGTACAATCACGTTCATGCCCAGATTCAATGCGGCCTTCTGTGTACTGAGGCGGGTACGCAGGCTGGAGTTGAAGAAAATCATCATCAGCGTTTTGTTACGTCCCAGTTCCACATATTTGAAACGGTCTTTCTTAATCTCGAATGCTTCGTTCAGTGCAGACTTTAGGTTACCTATGTCCTGCACGCAAGTAAAGTTCTTCATATTACAGTCTTTTTAGTGTATCTATATCTTCGTTATATCAGCTGTCAAGGTCTGGTCTGTCCGGAACCTTCGACAATCCATTTGTATGTAGTGATTTCTTCCAGGGCCATCGGACCGCGGGCGTGTAGCTTTTGGGTGCTGATGCCGATTTCGGCACCAAGTCCGAATTGTGCGCCGTCGGTGAAGGAGGTCGGTGCATTGACGTACACACAAGCGGCGTCCACTTCCCGGCAAAACCATTCGGCCCGTGTCTTATCGTCCGTAATGATGCATTCGCTATGCTTGGAACCGTGTTTTCGGATATGTGCCAATGCTTCCTGAAAAGAATTCACGGTTTTAATGGCCATCTTGTAGTCCAGGAACTCTCTGCCGTAGCACTTTTCAGAGGCGAGTCTCAACAAATCGGCGGGATATTTGCCAAGCAGGCTGTGGTAGGCAGGTTCATCGGCAAATATCTCTACATTGCTTGATTGCAGCGGCAGGCATAGGTCGGGCAAATTGGCCAGGCTGTCGGCTTCAATAATCAGGCAATCTAAAGCATTGCATACACTGACGCGGCGTGTCTTGGCATTGGCAATGATGGATGGACCTATGCTTATATCGCCATAGCGGTCGAAGAACGTATGGCATACGCCGGCACCAGTCTCTATAACCGGTACTGTGGCATTCTGACGTACGAAGTTTATCAGGCTGCTGCTGCCGCGCGGAATTATCAAATCTACATAATCGTTGGCGTGCAGTAGTTCGGCAGTCGCCTCTCTGTCGGCAGGAAGCAGTTCCACGATGTGTGTATCTACATTGAAATGTTCCAGTACTTCGTGTATCACGCTGATTATGGCACGGTTGGAATAGTCTGCATCGCTCCCGCCTTTCAGAATACAGGCATTTCCGCTTTTAAGGCAGAGTGAGAATACATCGAAACTGACGTTGGGACGAGCTTCGTAGATAATGCCTATGACACCAAAAGGCACACTGACCCTTTTTATCTTCAATCCGTTGGGCAATATATTTTCTTTAAGCACCTTTCCCAAAGGAGAAGGGAGGGCAGCTACGTTGCGGATATCCGCAGCAATGTCCTGCAAACGGCTTTTTGTCAGTCTCAGGCGGTCGTATTTAGGGTCGGCAGAAGGCATACGCTCCAAATCCTTCTGGTTTTCACTCAGAATAAAGTCTGTTTTATTTATGGCAGCGTCTGCGACAGACAGTAATATCTGGTTGATTTTTTTGTCGCTCAATGCTAACATATTACGGCTGGCATCTTGTACGGCGACAAAAGTTTTGTTTAAGTTCATTTCCTCATTGAATATAGGGTGATAAATATGCAAGTATAAATATATATCGTGGGATAATATTCGTCTGTGGTTTATTCTATATATAGGTAGTCGTAGTGCACTACGGTTTTCTTTCCATGTTTTCCCATTGTTTCCCGCGCCTGACTGGAGTCGCAGTTGGCTTTTCCCACACCGATGGGTTTACCGTTGAAGTCGATAATCCGTACGATGTCATCCTTCTCGAACTCACCTATAATGTCAGTGATACCTACTGGGAGGATGCTTACTGCTTTGTCCGAGAAAAGCAGTTCGGTGGCACGATGATTGATGTGCAGCTCACCTTTGGCAAACCCTTCGCTGTGCGCAATCCATTTCTTGATACTTGATACCGGTTCCGGAGACGGAATGAAGCGGGTATAGTTTAAAGGATTAGGGATTAAGGATGAGGGATTGTCGTCCGGAGTGATGGGGCAGTCCCATCCTTTATCCTTCATCCTTAATCTTTCATTCTTCATTATTTCCACGAGGATGTTGTCCCGCTTCCCGTTAGCTATGATAACTGTGATGCCTTCATCTGCCACTTTACGGGCAATGTTGGTTTTGGTCAGCATGCCACCGCGCCCGAAGCTGGACTTGGAAGTTTGTATGTAGGAGGAGAGGTCCTTGTCTTGTCCTATTTCACGGATAACCCGAGAACCCGGGTCGGTGGGTGAACCGTCGTAGATACCATCTATATTGCTGAGAATGATTAGTGCCTGAGCATCCATCATGGAGGCTATCAGACCGGACAGCTCGTCGTTGTCGGTAAACATCAGTTCGCTTACAGAAATGGTGTCGTTTTCGTTGACAATGGGAATAACGCCGTTCTCCAACATTACGGTCATACAGTTTTTTTGGTTGAGGTAATGGCGGCGGGTGGAGAAGTTCTCTTTCATTGTGAGTACTTGTCCTACGGAAATGCCATGCTCCCGGAACAGCTCGTAGTAACGGTTGATGAGCTTGGCTTGTCCCACGGCGGAAAAAAGCTGGCGCTGGTCTACACTATCCAGCTTCTTGGCGGGGCACACTTCGCTACGTCCCGAAGCAACGGCTCCGGAAGAAACTAGTATTATTTCTATGCCGGCTTTGTGTAGCTCGGCTATCTGGTCTACCAAAGCAGACATACGGGTAATGTCGAGAGTACCGTCACGACGTGTCAAAACATTGCTGCCTATCTTGATGGCAATTCTATTGAAATCAATCCCCATTGTGTTTCTTTTCGTATTCGCAGACTACTTCCATGGCAGCTTCGGAGTCCTTCTCATTGACGAGAACGGAAACATCTACCGCAGTGGCAGGCAGTACAACGTTTACTACCATTCCGTCTTTTGTTACAGCTTCAATATCACTATTTCCCAGCAAGCTCTTTACTAGTTCTGCTTCCCACGGTGAACCGGTGAACACCTCAACAAGTTTGCTTTTGTCTTCTTCTTTCATGATGGTATGAATTTAGAGGTTTTTGTCTTACAAAGATAACAAATGTTTTTGTTTTAATGTTTAATGCTGACGGATTTATAGTTCAATCCTCTCAACTCTTATCGATTCATTCAGGAAAGTGGAAGCCGATTCAGTGAATTTCTCCTCCGATTCTGTGGTGCGGTAGACGCATCTTCCGCCTTTGGTGCATTTTCTGTCCATTTCCGGATGGCGGTGAAGATAGTCTTTCAGGCTGTCTGCCACCAGTTCCCCTTGGGTGACGGTTGTGATGCCGTCGGGCATGTATTGCTGTATCTTAGGCAACAGCAACGGGAAGTGCGTGCAGCCCAGGATGACGGTGTCTATTTCCGTGTCTTTGATTAGCAGGTTGTTGATGTTCTTGCGTATGAAGTAGTCGCTACCCTCACCTTGTGCCTCATTGTTTTCTACGAGTGATACCCATAGAGGGCAAGCTTCACCGCTCACTTTTATGTCGGGGAAGAGTTTATGCACTTCCAGCGGATAGGATTCCGACTTGATGGTTCCTGCCGTGGCAAGCACTCCCACATGGCGGCTTTGGGTAATACTCCCTATACATTCTACAGTCGGACGGATTACTCCCAACACACGGCGCATTGGGTCGAGACGAGGCAAATCATTCATTTGTATGTTGCGCAGGGCTTTTGCCGAAGCTGTATTGCATGCCAGGATGACGAGGTGGCAACCCATCTCGAATAGTTTGGTGACTGCCTGTAAAGTGAATTCATAGACAATCTCGAACGAGCGGGTTCCGTAAGGCGCACGTGCGTTGTCACCCAGATAAATGTAATCATATTGGGGAAGTGCTTCCCGTATCTTGCTTAGGATAGTCAGTCCACCATATCCGGAATCGAATATTCCGATGGGACCGGCTGCAGAAGGTAATGTTTGTTTCATGCGTTCTAAAGGCTATGTGTCATGCAAAGATAATTCAAATTTCTCAGTAATGTATAAAAAATAAGCGCGGACAAAACTATCCGCGCTTGCTCTATTATAAATAATTCTATTATTTAATGCCCAATTGCGTTTTAACTTTGGCGGTTACATCAATGCTCTGTGCTCCAACGAAAGGTATCGGGGTACGAGCCAAGTCGAAAATGTAGACAACGCTTTCAGCTTTGCCCACAGCCTGAATGGCTTCGTCCAGTTTCTGATAGATGGGGGCCATGGCATCTTGCTGTGCTTTCTGCATGCTTTGATAAGCTTCTTGCTGGAACTGTTCTTGACGTTGAGCCATATCTTGCAACTCTTTCTGGCGTCTTTCTGCAATGTTTTTCGGCAGAGAGTCGGCTTGTGCCAGGAATTCCTGATACTTCTTTTGGAATTCTTCGTTGGTACGCTGCATTTCATCCTGGTATTTTTTAGACATGGCGTCTAGGTCAGCTTGAGCTTTGGTAAATTCAGGCATAACAGCGATTACTTCCTGAGAATTCATGTGGGCGAATTTAGCTTGCGCCATAACTCCCAGCGGGAGGGCGAACATAACTACGAGTAGTGCGATTTTTTTAAGCATAATGTTTATTATTTATTTGAATGATTATTCATCGGGGGCAAATATAGCGCAAACTGAACGCAATACAAAATAAGCAAGCTTATTTTTAATCCTGAAGAGTCTATATTCCGAAACAAATGTATGAAATTAATTTGAATATCCCAGTCTTGCAAGTACCTCATTGCTGACGTCAATACTTGGTGAGGCAAAAATGATACTTGATGCGGAAGCACGGTCTACAACTACTGCATATCCGTTCTGTGTAGCAATTTCCTTTACAGCATTGTATATTTCATCTTGAATAGGTTGCATCAGACTTTCACGTTTCTTATATAGCTCGCCTTCCGGACCGAAATATTTGCGGCGCAGTTCGGCTGCCGATTTTTCTTTAGCGACAATCTCTTCCTCCTTTTTGCCTCTCTGTGTTTCAGAAAGGGAAGCAATCTGAGACTGATAGTTCTTGTACAAAGTCTTGGCTTCTTCGGAAATCTTTTCAACTTCACTCTGCCATTGTCTGGAAACTTGTTCCAGTTGTTCGTTGGCACGTTCATAGGCAGGAATATTTTCCAGGATATATTCCATATCAATCAAGGCGAACTTCTGTGCACTGGCTGTTGTGCTTACTGCAAACAGCGTAAAAAGAATCAATAAACTCTTCTTCATAACGATACTGCGTTAATTGTCAATTATCAATCGTCCATTACTTAGAATTCCTGTCCCAAGATGAAGTGGAACTGGCTGCCACCATATTGCGAGGAACCCATTATCTTGTCGAAACCGTAAGCCCAGTCAATACCCATCATACCAATCATCGGGAGGAAGATGCGGACACCGACACCGGCTGAACGCTTCAATTCGAACGGATTGAACTTATTGACATCATGCCATGCATTACCGGCTTCTACAAACGTTAACGCATAAATACTGGTACTTGTTTCGAGCATCAAAGGATATCTTAATTCCAGTCCGAGACGTGTATAGGCATAACCTTCAGAACGGTATGGAGTCAATGAACTGTTCTCATAACCGCGGAGGGCAATACTTTCTGTAGCATAGCTGGAGTAGCCGGTCATACCGTCACCACCTACGTCAAACGTTTCGAACGGAGATTTTTTGTATTTGTTGTAGTGTCCCAGCAGACCGAATTCTACACGTCCCATCAATACCGGAGTACGTTTAACGGTAATCGGGTCCATCAACGGGATATAGATTTTGGATTTGAATTTCCACTTGTGATATTCAATCCACTTGTGCATCTTGTTCATGTCTTCCTGACTGCTGGTGCTGTACTTGCTGTAATCGGTACCGTCGAACAGAGAGAAAGGCGGTGTGATTTGTGCAGACAACGAGAATTCGGAACCTTGGCGTGGATAAATCGGATTGTCGATAGAGCTACGGGACAAGGTCAGGTTGAGGCTGAGGTTGTTACACTTACCGTTGGTAACCGGGAAGTACTGCCAGTCACTCAGAACATAACGTTGATAAGACAACTCGGCTGTGAACTGGAAGTAGTCATCCGGCCATTTCAAACGCTTACCGAACATCACTGCGAGACCATACATCTGGATAGATTTGTCCGGGTCGTAATAATTCTCGTAGTTATTGTAGCTGCCGTAGTTGTACATACCGTAGCCATACATACCGCTATAAAAGCTGTTGTAATAGCTGTTCATGTAGGCCGAATTGTAATAACGGCTACTGATGTCGGTCTGGCGGGAATAGAAAGCTGATACGGAGAACGCGTTCGGGCGTTTACCGCCAAACCACGGGTCATAGAATGAAACGCTGTATGACTGATAGTATTTGGCATTGGTCTGGCCGCTGATGGTCAACGTCTGACCGTCACCTTGCGGGAGAATACCACGGTAGTTCTCACCCGGATGTAGCAGGTTGGACAGAGAGAAGTTGGTGAACTTCAGACTTAACTTACCGATAATACCCGTTTGTCCCCAACCGGCAGAGAACTCTACTTGGTCATTGGCTTTGGATACAAGGTCGTAACCGATGTCTACCGTGCCGTCTTCCGGTCTCGGCTGGATGTCGGGTTGGATTTGTTCGGGGTCGAAGTGTCCCATCTGCTGGATTTCACGCATGGAACGCATCAGGTCCTCACGGCTGAAGAGTTCGCCCGGACGGGTACGGAGTTCACGGCGTACCACGTTTTCATATAAACGGTCGTTACCGTTGATGCTGACTTTGTTGATGGTAGCCTGGCGGCCTTCGTAGATACGCATTTCTAGGTCGATGGAGTCGCCCACGATGTTTACTTCCACCGGTTCGAGGCTGTAGAACAGATAACCGTTGTTGTAGTAGAGGTTGCCGATGGCATCGTCGTCGGTCATTGTACGTTCTTCAAGCAGCTTTTGGTTGTAGACGTCGCCCTTCTTCATCTGGAGGAGGAAGTTCAGTTGTTCGGAAGGATAAAGTGTGTTACCTACCCAAGTTACATTGCGGAGGTAGTATTTCTGTCCTTCCTCAATCTGCATGAAGATGTCCACCGTGCGGTCATCATAAGGCTTGATGCTGTCTGTCACGATAATGGCGTCGCGATAACCCAGTTCGTTGTATTTATCGATGATTAACTGTTTGTCCGCTTCGTAGTTGTCCTCAATGAATTTCTTGGTGCGGAACAGATTGATTAGTTTGCCCTTTTCGTTTGTTTTCTTCATCACACGCTTCAGCTTCTTGGTTGCGAGGACCTCGTTGCCTGCGATGGTGATTTGATGTACTTTCACTTTCTCTTTTTTGTCGATGTCGATGTTGACAATCACTTCATTTTTCTTTTCCGGATCATCCCGTTGAGTGATGATTACATCTGCATTCTTGAAGCCCTTGTCGTCAAAGTATCGTTTTATCAGGGTCTTGGCACGGTCCACCAGATTAGGTGTAATCTGCCCCCCCTTTATCATACCGATTCTGCTTTCCAAATCTTCACGCTCCGACTTTTTCACACCGTTGTAGCGGATGTCGGAAACACGCGGACGCATCGTCAGACGAATGGTCAGCCAGATTTTGTCACCCTCAATTTTGTCTGCTGTGATTTCCACGTCCGAGAACAGACCATGGCGCCAGTAGCGCTTACAAGCTTGTGTAATTTCATCACCCGGCACGGTGATGGTCTGCCCTTTGGACAGTCCGGACAATCCGACAATTACATAATCCTCATAGTTTTGGGCTCCTTCAACCTTAATGTCGGCTATTTCATACTTCTTGGGGGTTCCCGAATAGAGTATAACCGGCTTTTCGGCTTCATCGGTGTTGTTTATGTCCTGTGCTGCTGTTGTCAGAGTGCAGCCGAAAAGGCAGACAAACGTTACGAGTATGGAGAAAATACGATAGTGCATCTTTTTATTTACTATTTTACAATTTACTATTTACTATATTGGGTGTCCGTTGATTAATTGATTTGCTCGCTGGTCTTGCCGAACCTGCGTTCGCGTTTCTGATAGTCACATATGGCTTTACGTAGTTCTTCTTCGCGGAAGTCGGGCCAGTAAGTATCACAGAAATAGAGTTCCGAATAGGCGCATTGCCATAGCATGTAGTTGCTGAGGCGGAGTTCGCCTCCGGTGCGTATCAGCAAGTCGGGGTCGGGCATGAAGTGGGTTGTCAGATGACGGGATATGAGCTCACTGTCGATTTGTTCGGGTTTCAGCTCACCTTTCTGTACCAGGTCGGCTATTTGCCGGGCAGCTTCCGTTATTTCCCAGCGGGAAGAGTAACTCAATGCCAGCACTAGACACATTCCCGTGTTGTGGGAGGTGTGTGCCACACAAGTGATGAGCCGTTGCTGTACGTTGGCAGGTAGTTTTTCAATATCTCCTATTACTCGGAAGCTGATATTGTTCTTCATGAACGTCTCTTCCTCTATGGAGTCGAAGAGCAGTCCCATCAGGGCGGCTACCTCGTCCGACGGACGATTCCAGTTCTCGGTAGAGAACGTATATAAAGTAAGGTATCTGACTCCTAATTTAGCGGCTTCCTCTGCAATGATATGCACAGTTTCCGCACCGGCCTGATGTCCATAGCTACGTTCGTGTCCACGCTGCTTGGCCCACCGTCCGTTACCGTCCATGATAATCGCCACATGCTGTGGTATCCGGTTTAGATCGATTTCTTCCTTGTATGACATCATTATTATTGTATTTCGAAGCCCAATCTGTTAAGACGTCCGCGCCATACCTCATTCTTGGTTCCGTTACCGCCGAATATTACCCAAATGAAGTCCCGTTTGTCTGCCGGGGCCACTGTCTTGTCTTTCGTCGGTTCCACTATGATGGAATACGCTCCTTTACCTTTGAATTCCTGAGGTAGCAGGAATTTGGTTTCTGTCTGGCTCCACGCAATGCCCGTGATGGAGCTGTAGATGGCGTCAAGTTCTCCTCCAAAACAATAGAGCATACCGCCATAGAACATGATGGCGGGGTTCACTATGCTGGGACAATATGTGTCGTACATTGTGTTGTCCAAACTAGCCCAACCTTTGCCGTCCAATGAGAACCAGGGTATTGTCTCTTTTTCACTGACCGGCGGCATTCCTACCAGAATCACCTTCTCTACACCATTGCCGGTTCGGGTCTGGGTTGTGGATATGTTTTCGGTAGGGAATCCTGCCGGTACTTCCTCAAGGATAAGGTTGTCAGCCGTGTTTTCCGCTTCCCAATTCTTTCCGTCTTTACATATATTGAAATATTGCTTTCCGTTGATTTCCACAATGCCCGAAAGCCGGTCGGAGAAACCATTGATGAGGACTATGACATTGTCTCCCAATGTGGTGACTTCTGTCCAAGCGGCGCCATCAGTGGAGCTGAATACTTTTTTGCTTTTCGTCACCATATAGAGTGCATCGTTATACTCTACGGCAGATGTCAGCTTTACATCTGAGGGGAGGTTGCTGACATTAATCTCACTCCAGTTGTATTCATCGGGCGCGGTCGATGTCCTGTAGGCGCTAGTGTTGGAAGTGTAGACAAACAGTTCATCTCCCAGTACAACCGCTTTTTGCTGGCCTAAATTGATGGTATTGGAGAATACATTCCCTCTTTTCTGCATGTCTGTCCAGACGAGTGAGTCCGGGTCTTGCAGATGTACATTAATTTTCAGTTTATATTCTCGGATTGTAATGCCATCGGCGGCATGTGCTTTGAACAGCATGCCGGCATCGTTGTTCATGGCGGGTCTTAAATCTACGGAGTCCGACATGACAAATACCGTGTCGGTAGGCGAGCCTGAAGTTATCCAACCGGTAACGTCCATAGTATCAATTAAAATACGGTCGATGATGGTATCCGAACCTACGGGCAAGGAATCCCTGTTATAGATGAGTCTTTTAAGCTGGTCAATTGTAAATTTGTAATGTTTGCCATGTATGGTATCAATACCAAAAGCATGTATAGTAGCATCGGAGCTGAATTCATAATTGTCGTCAGAGTCAAGGCATGAACTTAGAGCAAATGACACAATAAGAAAACTCGCAATTACTGATAGAAACTTTATTCTCATTTTGAAAGTTAGTGTTTATTTACAAGTTGCAAAAATAGGAACATTTTTTTCTATAAACAGCTTTACGTAGAAGTTTTATATAAAATTATAGATAATAAGACTGTTTTTCCCGATAGAAAAGTCCTGGAATGAGGCTGTTGATGATTTTTTACGATGTTTGAAAAACATGTGGCACATAATGTGCCGGTCTGAAGGGACGATTCCATTCAAGGCCTCGTAGCCTCATTTTTCCTTGCCCGCCCCCGTACACTATGATGATACGGAACAGACGCGGAAAGAGGGCGGCGCAAAGCTGATGGCAGACTGTTTGGAAAGTGTGTGCCAATCCGTTCTTGGAATCTTTGGGATAATACTGAACAGGATTGAAGCACGCTTCTAGATTTTGTTTACGGCCGTATAATGGCGAAAATTTCTATTAAAGAAATGTTCTTTCATAAAAGGATGTCTGTCGCTGACTTTGGGTGCTTTGACTCCGGAGCGTAGGAGGCACGGGGCTTCTTCTACAAAGATTTCGTCCCACAGTCCGGCATCAATGAAGGATTGGAGCGTTTGGCTGCCACCCTCTACCAAAAGGGATTGTAATCCGCGTGTATACAGCGTTTCCATGATTTCGGGGAGTATGTTCTGCCGGTAGTCGCTGACCGGCAGATACTCTGTATTCGGTAGCGGAGCGTGCGGGGCTTCTGTAAAAACGAGGGTCGGCACGCTACCGTCAAATAGGTGAAGGTTGGGGGATAGCTTTTGTTGCCGGTCCAGCACGATACGTACCGGTGAATGACCATGCCAATGGCGGACATTCAGGCCGGGATTGTCCAGTTCAGCCGTACGGGTACCTACTAATATGGCACTGTGCTCTGTCCGTTTTTTGTGCACCATCATTGAGGTCAGCGGGCTGGAGAGAATGATTGGTTTGCCGTCCGTGCGGGAGTAATCGATGTATCCGTCTGAAGATTCCGCCCATTTCAAGGTGATGTAGGGGCGTCGCAAAGTATGGAAGGTGATGAACCTGCGGATGAACTGCCGACATTCTGCTTCCAGCACTCCGACAATAACTTCACGTCCGGAATCCTTCAGTTTCTGTATGCCCCGGCCCGCAACCTTGGAGAAAGGATCTCCGCACCCGATGACGATGCGTGGAATCTGCTTCTCGATGATGAGGTCTGCACATGGAGGAGTTTTGCCATAGTGCGAACACGGTTCCAGGCTGACGTAAATGGTGGACTGCCTCAGTAGGGATGTGTCTTTCACGGAACGGATGGCGTTGACCTCGGCGTGGGCTTCTCCGCAGCGCACATGGTATCCTTCACCTATGATTTTCCCGTCACATACTATTACTGCTCCTACCATCGGGTTGGGCGCTGCATTGCATTGCCCGTTTCGTGCCAGTTGGATGCACCGCAGCATGTATTTCTCTTCTTCTGAATTCATGTCCTTGCTTATCTTTTGGTTGAATAATCAAAATTAATGATTACTTTTGCAGCCCG
Organism: Bacteroides sp. L10-4; assembly: GCF_013373675.1. NCBI lineage: Bacteria > Pseudomonadati > Bacteroidota > Bacteroidia > Bacteroidales > Bacteroidaceae > Bacteroides > Bacteroides sp. L10-4. Next base: position 15,632 of record NZ_JABXJH010000017.1, on the reverse strand, counting down.
AATAAAACCGGACTCCGAATGAATGTAACCGTTTCACATATCCGCAGCGCTTTGCAGGAGTGCTATCCTCCCCGGGAGGCGGCCAACCTTTCGCGTATTGTCTGCTGTGAAATGTTTGGTCAGAGTAATATTGACTATTACCTGGGCAAAGATATGATTTTATCTCCAAACAATGAAAGGGAATTGGAAAGCATTCTTTCCCGTCTGTGCAATTTTGAGCCCATACAGTATGTGCAGGGTGCTGCCCGTTTCCTGGGACGTACTTTTCAGGTGGCGTCGGGGGTACTTATTCCCCGTCCTGAAACGGAAGAACTGGTGGAGGCGATGTTGAAGGAAATCGCTCCGGCTTCCCGTATTCTCGACATTGGTACCGGAAGCGGGTGCATTGCCGTCACTTTGTCTAAGGAGTTGCCGGAGGCGGAAGTAACCGCTTGGGATATTTCCGGAGAAGCTCTTGCCATAGCCGACGGTAATAACCGTTTGCTGCAGGCTTCCGTACAATTTGTACAGCGTGATGTCCTGACGTATCAACCTGCTGAGGATGACTGTTTTGATGTAATCGTCAGTAATCCACCTTATGTTACGGAAACAGAAAAGCGGGACATGGAGCCTAATGTCTTGAACTGGGAACCTTCGGAGGCTTTGTTTGTTCCGGACAGCGACCCGCTCCGTTTCTATCGGTGTATAGGTGAACTGGGACGGAGAATGCTGACGGCCGGCGGCCAACTCTATTTTGAAATCAACTGGGCATTTGGAGAGGCTGTCGCTTCGATGCTTCGCAAGCAAGGCTATGCGAATGTCCGTATCCGAAAAGATATTTCCGGCAACGACCGGTACGTAATTGCAGAACGATGGAAATAACTGAAACAGAAGCTTTGAACAGAGTGGCGGCATATTGCTCCACTGCCGAGCATTGCCGGGCGGAGATTGCAGAAAAACTGCAACGCTGGGGCATTGCCTATGATGCCATAGACCGTATCATCAATCGTTTGGAGCAAGAAAAGTACATTGATGAAGAGCGCTTCTGTCGTGCTTTCATCAACGACAAATACCGTTTTGCCAAATGGGGCAAGATGAAGATAAGGCAGGCGCTCCAGTTGAAAAAGATATCTTCGTCTGTCTATTGGCCCTATTTGAACGAGATTGATGAAGAAGAATACCACTCTGTTCTGCAGAAGCTGCTGGCGGCAAAGCGTAAAAGCGTCCGTGCCGAAAATGAGTATGAACTGAATGGTAAATTGATGCGTTTTGCCTTGAGCAGGGGGTTCGAAATGAAGGATATATGTCGTTGCATAGAGGTTTCAGGGGAAAATGACTACTCCGAATGAAAATTATCGGCTTTCTCTTTTTAATTCTCATTCTGTTTCCGTATTTTTGCGCCATATTTATCATATATAGATTAGTTTTGCTATGAAAACTTTAGAAAGATTGTTTGCAGAGAAGTTGCTGAAGATAAAAGCGATTAAGCTACAACCGGCTAACCCGTTTACTTGGGCATCTGGATGGAAGTCTCCGTTTTATTGTGATAACCGCAAAACCCTTTCTTATCCTTCTCTCCGTAATTTCGTGAAGATTGAAATTACGCGTCTGATTTTGGAACGTTTTGGACAGGTGGATGCCATTGCCGGTGTGGCAACGGGAGCTATTCCGCAAGGTGCCTTGGTGGCCGATGCATTGAGCCTGCCATTTGTATATGTACGCTCCACTCCGAAAGACCATGGACTGGAGAATTTGATTGAAGGTGAACTTCGTCCCGGTATGAAGGTGGTAGTCGTGGAAGATTTGATTTCTACGGGTGGAAGTAGCTTAAAGGCTGTAGAAGCTATCCGTCGTGACGGATGTGAGGTCATCGGTATGGTGGCTGCCTATACTTATGGTTTCCCGGTTGCTGAAAAGGCATTTAAGGATGCCAAAGTACCTTTGGTGACACTGACCAATTACGAGGCTGTACTGGAAGTGGCATTGCGTACGGGCTATATCGAGGAAGGAGATGTGGAGACTCTGAATGAATGGCGTAAAGACCCTGCACATTGGGAATCTGGGAAATAAGAACTTATTTGTAAAAATATTGATATGGATAAAAGAGCCATTCGGATAGATTCTGTCCGGATAGTTCTTTTTTTCTTTTTGAATACGACTGATTATGACGAAATTTGAGAGTGGAGTGAAAGTTGTACCGGCTTCACAAGAAGCTGTTTATGAAAAGCTTTCCGACCTGAGCAATCTGGAGAAAGTGAAAGACCGTTTGCCTGAAAACAATGTGAAGAGTTTTAGTTTTGATGCAGAAAGCATAACGATAGAAGTGGCTCCTGTAGGAAAGATTACGTTACAAATTGTGGAAAAGGAACCTTGCAAGTGTATCAAGTTTGCAACAACCACTTCACCGTTGCCCTTCAATCTGTGGATACAGATTGTACCCGTTACCGAAACTGAATGCAAAATGAAGCTTACCATCGGCATGGATATAAACCCGTTTATGAAGACTATGGTACAAAAGCCTTTGCAGGAAGGACTGGAGAAAATGGCAGATATGTTGGCGATGATACAATATTAATTATTAACTATTAATCATTAGAAACAACGTGGCTCAGAAACTTTGGGAAAAATCCATTCAGGTAAATAAAGATATCGAACGCTTCACGGTAGGCCGTGACCGTGAAATGGACCTTTATTTGGCAAAGCACGATGTGTTGGGTTCCATGGCGCACATCACGATGCTTGAAAGCATTGGTTTGTTGACGAAAGAAGAACTGCGGCAATTGCTGGCCGAATTGAAGGAAATCTATGCAATGGCCGAGCGCGGAGAATTTGTGATAGAAGAGGGAGTGGAAGACGTTCACTCGCAAGTGGAACTTATGCTGACGCGTAACTTGGGTGATATAGGTAAGAAAATACACAGCGGACGTTCGCGTAACGACCAGGTGTTGCTCGATTTGAAGCTCTTTACCCGTACAGAGATAAAGGAGGTGGCGGAAGCTGTGGAACAATTGTTCCATGTGCTGGTTATGCAGAGCGAACGCTACAAGGATGTACTGATGCCGGGCTATACACACTTGCAGATAGCCATGCCGTCTTCTTTCGGACTTTGGTTTGGGGCATACGCCGAGAGCCTGGTGGACGATATGATGTTCCTTCAGGCTGCTTTCAAGATGTGCAACCGCAATCCTTTGGGGTCTGCTGCGGGATACGGTTCCTCATTCCCGCTGAACCGTACGATGACTACCCGTCTTTTGGGATTTGATTCCCTCAACTACAACGTAGTGTATGCCCAGATGGGGCGTGGCAAGATGGAGCGTAATGTAGCTTTTGCCCTTGCCAGTGTGGCCGGAACCATATCGAAATTGGCTTTTGACGCATGTATGTTCAACAGTCAGAACTTCGGTTTTGTGAAGCTGCCGGATGATTGCACTACCGGTTCCAGCATCATGCCTCACAAGAAGAACCCAGACGTCTTTGAGTTGACGCGTGCCAAGTGCAACAAATTGCAGTCCCTTCCCCAGCAGATTATGATGATAGCCAACAATCTTCCTTCCGGCTATTTCCGTGACTTGCAGATTATCAAAGAGGTCTTTCTGCCTGCTTTTCAGGAACTGAAAGACTGTCTGCAGATGACAACTTACATTATGAATGAAATCAATGTAAACGAGCATATTCTTGATGATGACAAGTATCTGCTTATTTTCAGTGTGGAGGAAGTCAACCGTTTGGCACGTGAAGGGGTGCCTTTTCGCGATGCCTACAAGAAGGTGGGACTGGATATTGAAGCCGGGAACTTTTCGCATAGCAAAGAAGTACACCATACCCATGAAGGCAGTATCGGAAACCTTTGCAACGATGATATCTCTGCCTTGATGCAGAAAGTGGTAGAGGGCTTCGATTTTGGTACCATGCAAGCTGCAGAGAAAGAGTTGCTGGGCAGGTAAAAGGTTCTACGGCTTCAAGTCCCGGTTCGAGTACTGTACTTTTATAAAAAAAAATTTGGCAGAAACGGGAAAACTGTTTATCTTTGCACCCGTTATCCAAATGCGGAAATAGCTCAGTTGGTAGAGCATAACCTTGCCAAGGTTAGGGTCGCGAGTTCGAGTCTCGTTTTCCGCTCTCTTTTTCCCTTTTTTAGGATGCTCGAATGGTGGAATGGTAGACACGAAGGACTTAAAATCCTTTGGCCATTGCGGCTGTGCGGGTTCAAGTCCCGCTTCGAGTACTCTAAGGGACGAATCGTGTTTTTCACGGTTCGTCCCTTTTCTTTTATCTCTGTTATTCGTTGGATATGAGTGCTTTAGAAGAAAGAATTTGTTGCGGTTCTGAAACATCCGTATCCAAGCTTTTCTATTTTATTGTACAATAAAGCTAAGAATTTGCAGTATATGAGAATGCTGGATGAACGGAAGACGGTACGCTGTGCAAATGGAGTGGATAAATATTTATAAACCGTAGCGGACAAAGTGTTTTCCTTAATGGAACAAGTTGTTCTTATTGTGGAGAACACTTTGTTTTTCCTTATTGGCATGTGCTTACCGATGAAAGAAAGAATTTATATGAATAGCTTCCTCTTTATTGTTCAGAACAGCTTGGGGCGTTTGTTGTTGAACCGATAGCCGATGCCCAACATCAGATAATTGGGCTCATGAAATTCCCGGAGGTTATATCCTATATGGAGATACGAATTGCGTGTTACGTCTATTTTCAGGGCAAGAATCTGATAGAAAGACTTCATGTCACCACCACCGTGCAGAATGTTGGCCCCCAGACCGATACCTACCGTGAAGTAGGGCATGACAAGTTCTCCGCGGGCAGATAAGCCCAATGCCATCTGCTTCTTGGCGGGCGGAGTATGGAAGCCGTTCTCTTCATCGTACGATTCCTTCATGTTCGCGCTGTGGTCGTATACGCCGTCCAGAGCCACACCGGCGCGGAATTTATAGCCGAAGTTGTACATGGGTGCAAAGCTGAAACCGACCACGTTGTAAGTGCCGGGTGCGGGTACCTGGCCACTACTGCCCTCATGGGCCACTGCTTTCTTTCGCCAGGAGCCGAACAAAGTCAGGTCGTAGCTGACGTGGCGGGGGAATGGAGGAACGATAGGGCGTTGCCATGATGGGGTGAGCTCATCCGCTCTGCGGTTAAAGTTATATACCAGCCCCACTTTGCAGTCCACCGTGTTCAGACCGGAGTTGGGATATTGGGTATTTCCGTTGGAAAAGTGGCTTCCGGTAGCTCCTATCATCAGGTCGAATTTGGGGGAGAGCGCCCACTTTAAGTAAAGGTTCACATTGAGATAAGCATTCACTTTCGAGCCGATAATCTGGTTCTCCGGGTTGTCTTGGCCGTCGTAGGGTTTCCAGCCGAAAGATGCGCCGAAGTTCCATTCGTAGTTCAAGGATATGCGGGGGCTGAATCGGGCGATGCGTCCCCCTTGAAACAGGTAGACGGCCAGCGGGTTGCCCAGCTCTTCCGGAGTGCCGAAGTTGAAATAGCCGACCCCGATTCCTTGATAGGCTCCTATATAGGCTTGGTCGGCAGCGGTGTGCGGACGGAGTTGGAAGGAGTATTTCAGATGACCGGCATAGGCATTTTTCATGGCCTTGTATTGGTGGTTGGAGTACTCCAGAAAAGGGTTGGTCTGAAAAATATATCCGGCACGCCCTTCTACGCCTAATCTATGGATGAAGCGCTGTGAGAAAGGGAGTGTATCCCGTTTGTATTCCGAATGACTATCGGATGTCCACTGCTGGGCGTATATTGTATCAGACAAGGAAAGTGCCGCTCCTAAGAAAGCTAGTATTTTCCATATCTGCATTCTATTTTTCATATGCCGTGTCGGTCTTTCTTGTTTATAAATGTTCCAAGTGAAGTTTAATTTCGTGCAAATATAGTTTTTTCCTCCTTTTGGTGTTCACAATGAGGCAACTGTCTGTAAAAGAGGGGGGTAAAACAGAAATCATCAATAGAATGGCAGACTTCAATCTTATCCCCTCCTTATTCATTCGTCCGGATGCTGCCTTATGGTTCAGATGCCGGGTGACGAGTATTATTTCCGGTTGTTCTCCCGGATTTCCACACGGCGGATTTTCCCGCTGATGGTTTTGGGGAGTTCATCGACGAACTCGATGACACGCGGATATTTGTAGGGAGCCGTCACTTTCTTCACGTAGTTCTGCAACTCCTTGGCAAGCTCTTCTCCGGCGCGTGCCTTGTACTCTTTTGCCAACACAATCGTAGCTTTTACCACTTGGCCGCGGATTTCATCGGGCACACCGGTAATGGCACATTCCACTACGGCTGGGTGGGTCATTAATGCACTTTCCACTTCGAACGGGCCGATGCGGTAGCCGCTACTTTTGATGACGTCGTCGGCGCGGCCCACGAACCAGAGGTAGCCGTCTTCGTCTTTCCAGGCTACGTCTCCCGTGTAGTAAATGCCGTTGTTCCATGCCTCGTGGGTGCGGTTGGCATCGCGGTAGTATTCCTTAAACAATCCCAGCGGTTTGCCTTTGCCGGTACGGATTACAATCTGTCCCTGCTCACCGGCTTCCACAGAACGGCCGTCGTTGTCTATCAGGTCTACGTCGTATTGCGGATTTGGCAATCCCATGCTGCCGGGTTTCGGTTTCATCCACGGCATGGTGGCAACGGTAAGGGTCGTTTCGGTCTGTCCGAAGCCCTCCATCAGCTTGATGCCCGTCAACTTCTTGAAGGTATCAAATACGGCGGGGTTCAATGCTTCTCCGGCGATGGTGCAGTATTCCAGGCTGGATAAGTCGTACTTAGTAAGGTCTTCGTGAATGAGGAATCGGAAGATGGTGGGCGGCGCACAAAGCGACGTGACGTGATAATCTTGTATCTTCTCCAGTATGGCTGCGGGAGTGAATTTCTCGTGGTCGTATACAAATACGTTGGCGCCGGCAATCCATTGCCCGTATAGCTTTCCCCACACAGCTTTTCCCCAACCGGTGTCGGCAATGGTGAGGTGTAGGCTGCTCTCTTTCAGGTTGTGCCAGAAGCTGCCGGTGACGATATGTCCCAACGGATAGGTGAAGTCGTGCGCTACCATCTTGGGTTCTCCGGTAGTACCGCTGGTGAAGTACATCAGGGAGATGTCGTCGTTCGTGTTCGGATGTTCCGGTTTCACGAAAGGAGCGGCGGCCTCGATACCTTTGTGGAAGTCTTCGAATCCTTCGGCAACTTCCGGTCCGACGCTTACCAGATGTTTCACGGTAGGAGAGTCCGGCATGGCTGCCGTGATATGGCCGGTGATGACGCTTTCGCCGGCGCAGACTATCATTTTGATGTCTGCGGCGTTGCAACGGTATACGATGTCTTTCTTCGTCAGCAGGTGGGTGGCGGGAATCACCACTGCACCGAGTTTGTGCAGTGCCACAATGCTGAACCAGAATTCGTAACGGCGTTTCAGTATCAGCATCACCATGTCTCCACGGCCGATGCCGAGACTTTGGAAATAGGAAGCCGTCATGTCTGTGTACCGTTTCATGTCGGCAAAGGTGAACTGCCGGCATTCGCCTTGGTCATTGGTCCACAACAGTGCGGGTTTGTCGGGCTGCTCGGCTGCCCAGGCATCCACCACGTCGTAGCCGAAGTTGAAATTCTCCGGTACGTTTATCTTCAGGTTCTTGATGAAGTCCTCCTGTGAGGTGAAGGATGTTTGAGATAAAAATCTTTCTACCATAACTTTATTACATGATTACTGCCAGGAATTTCACTGTCTTTCCGTCAAGCGCCTTCATGCCGTGTGGCAGTTTGGAGTTGAAGTATAGACTGTCTCCTTCGTTTAAGATTAAGTCTTTGCCGTCGATGCTGACCATCATACGGCCTTCCAGTACGAGGTTGAATTCCTGACCGGCATGGCTGTTGTAATGTATCGGCTCGCTATCCGGTTTAGGTTCTACGGTCACGATGAACGGGTCTGCCGTGCGGCTGATGAAACCGGCTGCCAGCGATTGGTATTTATATGCCTTGGTACGTTCTATACTGGTTCCTTTTTCGGCACGTGTCAGGAAGTAGGAATTCATTTTGGGCTCTTGCCCGAACATCAGTGCGTCCAGTGATATGCCGTAGTGCCGTGCTATCTTCTGCAGCATGCTGACGGAGATGTCGAATTCTCCGGTTTCGGCAAGGCGGTACTCTTCTGCGGAGATGTCGCAGTCGCGGGCGATATCGTCGGCAGTCAGTTCCAATACGTCGCGCAGTCCGCGCAGGCGTTCGGCTATTTGTCTGATCTGTTCGTCCATAATTATATTTGTTTTAAATGGGTTTTCATTTGCTTGCTTTTATCGCTTTTATCACGGTAGAGGTGAAACCTTCGTGCTCCAGTTCGTTGATTCCCTTGATGGTGATTCCTCCGGGGGTGCAGACCTTGTCTATCTCGATGCTGGGGTGCGTGTCATTGTTCAGAATCAGCTCGGCTGCTCCCTTCAGGGACTGTGCTACCATGCGCATGCCGTCTTTGGGGTAGATGCCCAACTCGATGCCGGCCTGCATGGCTGCCTGGATGTACTTTAGCGCGTAGGCGATGCCGCAGGAGGTCATGGCTGTGGCGGCTGCCATTTTTTCTTCGGGCAGCCATAAGGCCATTCCCATTTCGCAGAAGATGTCCAGCATCAGTTTGCGCTGTTCGTCGGTGGTGTTGTTTCCGGTGATGAGGGTCATGCTCTGCATTTCGCTGATGGCGGTGTTGGGGATGAGGCGGAATACGGGCTGGCCGAGGTTCCCGGTGTAGCCCGCCAATTGCCCGCAGGAGATGCCTGCCGCTACGGACACCACCAGGGTGTCCGCCTCTATGCCCAGCTCCTTGACGACCGGTTCTATCAGCCAGGGCTTCACGGCCAGAATCACCATGTCGGCGCCTTTGGCGGCCGCGCGATTGTCGCGGGTCACTTGCAGGGCTGGAAATGCGGCTTTCAGCCTGTCCAGTTTGCCTTGTGAGGGGTTCGATACGGTGATGCTTGTGGCGGGCACGATACTTCCCTTTGCCATGCCGCGTGCGATGGCACTGCCCATGTTTCCGGCTCCGATGATGGCTGCTTTCATGTCGATGGTTTTATTCTGAATACTTTTCGAAGGGCAAAGATATGTATTTTATCACTGAATGTGACAAGTTTATGGCAAAAAGTAAAGCCGAATGGAAGATTATGGCTATATTTGTCTTCCTAATAATAAAAGAAACGTTTATGGATAACGGGTTTGATTACGGCCTTGTGCCCCCGAAATATGCCCATTGCTTTAATGAGGCCTGTCCGTACGGCAAGCATTGCCTGCGCAGGCTGGCGGCGGTTCATGCACCCGCCGGGGTGGAGTTTGTCACCTGTCTCAATCCTGCGGCCTATCCCATGGGCGACACCCGTTGCAGGCATTTTCGTCCGGCGGACAAGATACGTCTGGCGTGGGGCGTGTCCCGCTTGTGCAACGAAGTGCCCTATGGCATTGCGCGGGGCCTGATGACCCGTGTCCGCCACTCCTTTTCCAAGCCTACTTACTACCGCATCCTGCATCAAGAGCGCCCTCTTTCCGTGGAAGAGCAGGAGAAGATAGCGGCGCTCTTCCTTCGTGAAGGCGTGGAGACGGCTCCCCTTTACGACCGCTATACGGAAAATTACGATTGGAAAGCCTGATTCTGTTACTTCGTTATGTATGAACGGGTTATCGGTTCCACCATTTTTGTCCGGGGTGGAACCCATTTCCCACTACGACTGAAAGCGTTTCCCTTTCTATGGGAAACGCTTTCAGTCGTAGTGGGAAATGGGCTGGGTATGGGAGGCTAAAGACCCGGAGCGATGAGAGAAGGGCATTCCGGGAGTCAGAAGGAGTTAAAGACCGACAACTATTTCTGACTTCCGGAATGAAAGAGCCGGAATTTTAAAGTACTTTTTTGAAACGTTCCAGGAATTCCCTTGCTTCGTCCATGCCGAGGCAAAGAGGAGGTAGCAGGCGGAGTACGTTCGTGCCGCTTACGCCGGTGAATACATGCTGCTCTTTCAGCAATTTTGTACGCAGTTCTTTGATGGGGGCTTCAAATTCCAGTCCTATCATCAGTCCTCGTCCGCGAACGTCCTTGATTTGCGGGAACTTTCTCAGTTCTGTCATCAGGAAGTCACCGACTTGTGCTGCATTTTCTATCAGATTTTCTTGTTCTATGACGTCCAGCACAGCAAGAGCGGCACTGCAAGCCAGGTGGTTTCCACCGAAAGTGGTTCCAAGTTGCCCGTAGACTGGTGTAAACATTGGACTGATGAGTACACCTGCCATCGGGAAACCGTTGCCGATGCCTTTGGCCACGGTGATGATGTCGGCTTTGATGCCGTTGTATTGATGGGCGAAGAACTTGCCGCTGCGTCCGTATCCGCTTTGGATTTCATCAAGAATCAAGACCGTGTTGTGTTCCGTACAGGTCTGGCGGAGAGCCTGCATGAATTCGTCTGTCGGCAACTGGATGCCTCCTACGCCTTGTATGCCTTCGATGATTACCGCACAGACATCTCCTTTGGACAATTCGGCCTTCATGGCTTCGGTGTCGTTCAGCGGGAGATAGGTGACGTGTCCGCAGTTATTGATGGGAGCGATGATTTTAGGATTGTTCGTCGCTTCCACTGCCAGTGAGGTACGTCCGTGGAATGCTTTCGAGAAGGATATCACACGGGTGCGGCCATTGTGGAAGGAGGCGAGCTTCAAGGCGTTTTCATTGGCCTCGGCACCGCTGTTGATGAGGAACAGCGAGTAGTCGTCATAGCCGCAGGCCTTTCCCAGGCGCTCTGCCACTTGCTGTTGCAGCTTGTTAATTACTGAGTTTGAGTAGAATCCTAACGTAGCAACTTGGTTGCTCACCATCTCTACATAATGTGGATGTGCATGTCCGATTGAGATGACTGCATGGCCACCGTAGAGGTCGAGGTATTCGGTACCATTCTCGTCCCATACATGGCAGCCTTTTCCTTTGACGATGTTGATGTCAAAGAGGGGATATACGTCGAATAAATTCATTTTTTTTAGAATGCAGAAGGTTTCAACCGTAATCCTACGGTCTCTTCCAGGTTAAACATTAAATTCATGTTATGGACAGCTTGTCCGCTGGCACCTTTCAGAAGGTTGTCGATGCAGGAAATGATAAGTAGTTTGTCGCCATGCTTCTCCAGATGGATGAGGCACTTGTTGGTGTTTACCACTTGCTTCAGGTCAATATTCTTCTCCACGATGTGTGTAAAGGAATCTTTGGCGTAGTATTCTTCATACATGCGGACGATTTCTTCCAGGGCCACTTTGGTCTTCACCACTATTGTGGTGAAGATACCGCGCGGGAAGTCGCCACGGTAGGGGATGAAGTCAATATCCGCATCGAAACTGTTCTGCAGCTGTTTGAGCGATTGCTTGATTTCGGGCACATGCTGGTGCTCGAAAGCTTTGTAGACGCTCATGTTGTTGTTGCGCCAACTGAAGTGGCTTGTGGCACCCGGTTTCACGCCTGCACCGGTACTTCCGGTAATGGCATTCACCATGATAACATCGCTCAGCATCAGATGTTTGGCAAGCGGCAGCAAACCCAGCTGTATGCAGGTGGCAAAGCAGCCCGGATTGGCTACGTGCTTCGCTTTGCAGGTGGCACGGCGGTTCAGCTCCGGTAGGCCGTAGATGAAATCATGTTCGGGAGAGGCTATGCGGTAGTCCATGGAGAGGTCGATGATTCTCAGTTCCTCGGGCACGTTGTGGCTTTCGAGGAATTTCTTCGTGTCGCCGTGTGCGGTGCAGAAGAAGAGTACATCAATCTCATCCAACGGCAGTTCGTCGGTGAATACTAAGTCTGTTTCGCCGTACAAGCCTTCGTGTACGTCGGTAATTTTGTTGCCGGCGTTGCTTGAGCTGTTTATGAAAACGATTTCCGCTTCCGGATGGTTGAGCAGCAAACGTATCAGTTCGCCTGCCGTATATCCGGCTCCGCCGATGATTCCTACTTTAATCATATGCCCTCCTTCTCGTCTTTATGATTTGAATAATAAGCGCGCAGTGCCGTAGAGGTTACTTTGATGAAACCTTTGGCATCTTCTGCCGTCCATCCTTTCTGCATCTCGCCATATTCGCCGAACTTGTTTTTCACAAGGTCGTCTTTGCTTTCTACACCTACGGTAGAGAAGCAGAGCGGGTGAAGTTCGAGGATAGCCGTACCGTTCACGTTACGTTGCGAGGATTCCAGCATGGCTTCGATGTCACGCATTACCGGTTCCAGATATTGGCTTTCGTGCAGGAACATGCCGTACCAGTTGGCTACCTGGTCCTTCCAGTATTGCTGCCATTTGCTCAAGGTATATTTCTCCAGAAACCTGTGTGCACCGATAATCAGCATAGGTGCGGCAGCTTCGAAACCTACGCGACCTTTGATACCGATAATCGTATCGCCTACGTGCATGTCGCGACCAATGCCGTATGCCGCACCAATCTCTTCCACCTTCTGGATGGCTTTTATGGGGTCGTCGAACGTTTCGTCGTTCACAGCTTTCAGTTCCCCCTTTTCAAAAGTGAGGCGCAACTGCTCGCTGCCCTCTTTGGTGCAGTGTTTCAGATAGGCGCTTTCGGGCAACCCTTGCGCGGAATCCAGAATCTCGCCACCACAAATGGAAGTGCCCCACAAACCTACGTTATAGGAATATTTTAGTTTGGTGAAGTCGGCGGCAAAGCCGTGTTTGTTCAGATAATCAATCTCTTCCTGACGGCTCAGTGCCATGTCGCGTGTCAGCGTGATGATTTCCACGCCCGGAGCCATGACGAGGAAAGTCATGTCGAAACGAATCTGGTCGTTACCCGCACCTGTAGAACCGTGGGCGATGGCATCCGCGCCGATTTCGTTGGCATAGCGTGCAATGGCCAATGCTTGGAAGATACGTTCGGAACTTACAGAGATAGGATAGGTGCCGTTACGCAAAACATTGCCGAATACCATGTATTTCAAGCTTTTCTCGTAGTACTCCTGCGTCACGTCGAGGGTGACGTATTCTTTGGCGCCCAGTTTGTAGGCATTCTCTTCATTTGTCTTCAACTGTTCAGCACTGAAGCCACCCGTATTGGCGCAAGCTGCATATACTTCGTACCCTTTTTCTTTGGCAAGGTACATCACCGTAAATGAGGTATCCAAACCGCCGCTGAATGCGACTACCACTTTTTTCTTCTTTTCCATATCCTTAGTATTTTCATATTTTATCCTCTTCGTGCAGCTTCGGGTCGTAAAGCATTGCTGTGCAGATGCAGAATTTACGGTTCTTAGCTACCAATATATCATGGTTGATACAACCTTCGCAACCTTTCCAGAATGATTCGTCATCGGTCAATTCGTTGAAGGTGACAGGCACGTACCCCAACTCGGTATTCATTTTCATAACGGCAGCTCCACTGGTGAGACTGAAAACTTTGGCATTGGGCCAGCGTAGGCGTGCCAGGCGGAAAGAGGCAGTCTTGATACGTTTTGCCAGTCCCAGTCCCCGGTATTTGGGGTGTACTATCAAACCGGAGGTTGCTACATATTGCTTGTTGCCCCAGCTCTCTATGTAGGTGAAACCGGCAAAATCGTCTCCACACAAGGCTATGATGGCCTTTCCTTCTTTCATTTTAGTAGCTACGTATTCGTGCGTGCGTTCTGCGATGCCTGTTCCGCGTACCTTGGCAGCTTCCCGGATGGTATCCAAAATCTTGTCCACGTAAACTTCATGTGAGGCGTCAGCCACCATCACATCAATTTGTTTCGAATCCATTTCTTATTTAATTTCTTGTTTTTTGTTGTTATCTGTCATTTAATGTTCGGGATGATTTGCGCTAGGAAGCTGCGTACCTCGTCATGTGACGCTGCTTCGTGCACCACCAGCATGATGGTGTCATCTCCGGCAATGGTACCCAGAATGGCGGGACACTCCCGGTTGTCGATGTCGTAGGCCATGCTGCTGGCATACCCGGGCCGGGTACGGATGACGGCAATATTGCCTGAAAATTGAAGTGAAACGAATCCGCTTGTCATCAACATTTCACTTGCACTTTGATCGTTCGAACGTTTATACATGATGTTGTTGGGCAGCACATATACGTATTTGCCGTTCATGTTTGCTGCTTTCGCTACTTTCAGCTGTTTCAAGTCGCGTGACAAGGTGGCTTGTGTCAGTTCAAAGCCTTCCTTGCTCAAGGCTTGCAACAGTTCTTCCTGCGAACTGACGTCTTTGCTTGAGATAATCATCTTGATGGCGTCTAACCGATTGGCTTTTTTCTTCATTTTCTGTATAATTATTCTAAGAGTAGCGCAAAATTAGGGATTATTTCGGAAAGAATATGCAAAAATGAGAGTTTTTTTATTCTTTTTATACATTGGGTATATTGTATATACTGTTCTTGTTCTCTTTGTTGCAGCCTTGTTTGTCTGTTCTTTCACGTTATTGGAGATTGTTTCCGTATGTCTTTGGTAAATGTTGATATAATATAGAATAGATATGCAATTGTCAAATCTGACACCCTTTCAATCAAAAACTGTACAAGAAGTAGGGGGATAATCCCCTATTTTTGTATCGTTGAATAGCAACTAAAACAAATTGTCATGAAACAATGCTTTTTTGGGGTCGACTTGGGGGCTACCAGTGGGCGCACAATTTTGGGAACTTTTACTTCGAATGGTTTGGAAATGCGTAAAGCTAAGCAATTGCTGGTGGGTACTTCTTTATCGGTGAAAGAAATCTCTTTTATGCTCGACTATAAGTCTACCGAGCATTTCTTTTCCTCGTTTAAGAAACGTACGGGGTTCACTCCATTGGAGTATCGCTCTTATGGTCAGGAAACCGGAGGAGAGGAGGAATGGAATAAAACAAAAAAAGACTTAACTCCTAAAAGTTAAGCCTTTTCTGTCGGCTACACTATCGAATTATCGAACACTTTTATAAAGGATTTCGAGAAGATTATCCAATATTTGTGCAAGTACAGTAATGAATATAAAAGATGAAATTTTATTCAATATTGTTTCTTATTTAGTTAACTGATAAGGGGTAACGCCGTAACTTGGCTCTCTGAATATCCGTTTTTAGTAGGTATGATTGATAAAAACAAACGAGTCTGTATCTAAATTTTCTGGTCCAGATATTTTTTTCTATGAAATCAACCTACTATTCTTTACATTCTTACTTCATTTTACTATTTATCTAATATAAAATCAATTAGTATGGATAATATAGGAAAAAGAATGTATCGCAATCTTGGAGATGATACCAAAGCAAAAATCAGTCAATCATTAAGAGGCAGAAGCAAATCAGCTTCGCATATCCAAGCAATATCACAGGGCATGAGTAATTACTGGAAGACTATACCAGTCAAACCAGATGATAATCCAAGTGATAAAACAGAAAAAGAGGGGCAATAACCCCTCTCTTTTCATAATCCTTTGATTACTTCATTATCAAAGGGGGAAATTGTAGCCTACAGAGTACACTTCCCACAAGAATAAAAGAATAACTTTAATTTTTTAATGAAATCGCAACATTAGTGTCCCATAAAAAATAGGGACTAGTTAAACATTAAATAAATTTGGCCCATTTGGTCCGAAACGGTCTTTGTCATATTGAAATTTAGTTTTGTCGAAGAGGTCTTTCAAGTGCGTTTTGTCA
>NZ_JABXJH010000016.1:0-73099 GCF_013373675.1 Bacteroides sp. L10-4 | reverse complement strand
CTTCCCATTCCGAACAGAGAAGTTAAGCCCGGTCACGCCGATGGTACTGCGTAACAGTGGGAGAGTAGGTAGTCGCCGTTTTAGAGGAAGCCCCCGAGTCAGAAATGACGAGGGGGCTTTTGCTTTTTCCACATCACACATCACACATCCTTGTCATTGTGCCTATTATATATATTGGTCAACTCTATAGCCAAGTCGTAGACCGATTTCAGTTCGGGATAATGTTCGAATATGATTTCCGCACGTATTCTTTGGAAGTCAGTCCATTTACTAATGTACTGCTGGCGATTTTAGTCTGCTTGTTCTCTTTTTCCATTTCTTTCTTTTTGCCTTCTTTTTGTATTCTTGGAGGCATATTTCTGTGAAAGCACTTGTTATATTGAAAAGAAGCGCTACATTTGTAGTGTACTACTGTGCTAGTACACATAATTGCTGAAAATCATTAAATCATTCAAGTTATGCTACAAGCAAAAAATGTTTCGTTTGGTTATCACAGAAGGAGAAAAGAAGTCCTGAGTGATTTCTCGCTTTCGCTGAAAACGGGCAAAGTGTATGGGCTGTTGGGGAAGAATGGAGTGGGCAAATCCACGTTGCTCTATCTGATGAGCGGTTTGTTGACTCCCAAACGGGGGAGAGTGATGTATCGTGGTACCGATGTGCGCCGCCGGTTGCCTGCCACGTTGCAGGACATGTTTTTGGTGCCCGAGGAGTTCGATCTTCCATCGGTGTCCTTGGTCAGTTACATCGAACTGAACAGCCGGTTCTATCCCCGTTTCAGCAAAGAAGACATGGTGCGGTATCTTCATCTTTTCGAGATGGATATGGATGCTCATTTGGGCGCATTATCCATGGGACAGAAGAAGAAAGTCTTCATGAGTTTTGCCTTGGCCACCAATACATCTCTGCTGCTGATGGACGAGCCTACCAACGGACTTGACATTCCGGGCAAGAGCCAGTTCCGCAAGTTTCTGGCATCGGGCATGTCCGAGGAGAAGACGATTGTCATCTCCACGCACCAGATACGCGATATAGACAAAGTGTTAGACCATGTGTTGATAATGGACAACAGCCATGTGCTGCTCGACGAATCCATCTCCGGCATTTGCAACAAACTGTTGTTTATGGAGAGCGACGACCGGGAATTGGCCAAGCGTGCGCTCTATGCACTCCCTTCCGTGCAAGGCAATTACCTGATGCTGCCCAATACGGAAGAGGCTGAAACGGAAATCAACCTTGAACTGCTGTTTGGAGCCACGCTTTCGGTTCCCGAAAAGATAGCAGAAATGTTCCACCCCCAAATGAATGAACCGAGATGAAGATACACGATACTTTTTTTAGTTTGCACCGTTTCGCCAACGTATGTCGCAAGGAGATAATCGAGAATTGGAAGTCCCTGCTGCTCCGCATGCTGCTGATGTATGGTGGGCTTACCGTTGTTCTGGTCTGGAATGCCTATTATGAATATGGCAGGTGGCAGGATGTACTCCAGATGCAGGATAGGATAGAGCAGGATATCTGGACTTTCGGAACCGTCATTTTCATGATAGGCATGGGCGTTATGGGATGCCTCAGTGCATCGTTCATGATGGAAGGCATGAAGACGAAGAACGGTCGGTTGAGCGTGCTGATGACGCCTGCCACCATGTTCGAGAAGTTTTTTGCCCGATGGCTGGTGTTTACCTTTGGTTTCTTGCTGGCCTATCTGGTAGCCTATAGGCTGGCCGACTGGACACGCATGCTGGTATACATGGCTGCCTATCCCGAAGCCGAGACTGTGGCACAGGTGCCGTTACTTTCCCGTCTGGTGGGCGATTGTGCGGGGTATTGGACGGCTTTTCCCACCTACGAGCAGTTTATGCTTGCGCTCAGCATGTATTTCTTTTTTCAATCCTGCTTTGTGCTTGGCAGCGCTATCTGGTCTAAGAATGCCTTTGTCAAAACATTTGTGGCAGGAGTGGGCATCGTCATAGTCTATATTTTGGTGATTGTCATGATGCACAAGTTGCTGCTGGGAAACCAATATATGTGGAATATGGGCGAACTGACCGAAAATGAGTTGCTGCTTCTGATAACCTTGGTTTCTTCCTTCATGGCTTTGTTCAACTGGACAGTTGCCTATTTCCGTTTCAAAGAATCCGAAATCATTAATCGCTGGTAGTCGTATGAATTTTAAAGAGAGTAAAGCCATCTACTTGCAAATAGCGGAGCGCATTTGCGATGAAGTGCTTCTGGGGCAATACCGGAAGGAGGAACGTATCCCCTCGGTGCGCGAATATGCAGCCGTGGTAGAGGTAAATGCCAATACCGTGATGCGTTCCTACGATTACTTACAGACGCAGGGGGTGATTTATAACAAGCGCGGCATTGGCTATTTTGTGTCGGCTGATGCCCGCGAGTTGATATTCTCGTTGCGCAAGGAGTATTTTATGAAAGAAGAGTCTGATTATTTTTTCAGGCAGCTTTCCATGTTGGGCATATCAGCAGAAGAACTGGCTGATATGTACCGGAAGTTTATTAAGAAACAAAAATAAAGAAAAAGAGAAAACGTCATGAAACGAACAACGTATGTGATAATAGGAATGCTGGTTGCCGGATTGGCGGTGATATGCGGTGCCATTTTTTATGCGTCATGTCACATGGTCGGGAGGGAATCGGCCGATGCCGTTGAAATCGGCGGAGAAAGGAAAACGGTAGAACTGCCCGAATGCAGGGTAGTGAAACTACTTCACTCTTCCATTGTACGGGAAGAGCATAAGCGGACAGTGAGAGAGCCGGACAGGATTTCTTATTCACTCTGTCAGGTTCCCTTGTCGGTATCTCCGGCAGATTCCGGGCAAGGTAGCTTTTCTTATGCCGGTGATATGGATGAATTTCTCTCGATGAGTTTGGTGGGCGACACATTGCTTGTTTCCTTTGATTTCTCCCGCAAGGCGGATTTGCATTCTTTCGCTTTTGTGAAAATCAAATCGGAACAAATGGAACTGAAAATACCTTCCACTGTGCAGACGGTCTTGGTGGATGTTGATGCTGCCGCCGCTTTCTGTGATTTCCGTCGCGACTCGCTTGCTTTCCATACGCGGGGCGTTGCTTCGGTGAGAAACTGCCGGATGAACTCGCTGTCGGCTCGGGCGGTTGAATTGAAGTTCGTCAGTGGCGAGGTGCGCGATTTGCATATAGATTTGGATGAAGTGCATGCCTGGCAAGTGGTTGCCGACTCATTCCACATCGACACCGAACATTTGTCGGGTAGTCGCGAACATTGGAATTCACTGCAAGTCGGTGAATGTCGGCAGGTGCTTTGGACACCTGTCGGGGAGGAAGCTTCTCTGCATTTGAATTTGAAACAGGCTGCGAAATTGGAAATAGGTGAACAACCGTAGTACGAATACATTATCTTTGACCGGAAAACGAAAACAGGCTGCATCGAATACAGAACTTTTTCATGCAGGCATGAAAGTTCTGTATTCAGTTTGCATTATCTTTGCAGGAAATCAAAAGAAGTAAGGTATGGTCTTGCAATTGTTATTTGTATTGGTGGCTATCATTATCGGTGCCCGTCTGGGCGGCATCGGACTAGGGGTAATGGGAGGGATAGGCTTGGCTGTCCTGACGTTCGGTTTTGGCTTGCAGCCCACATCGCCTCCCATTGACGTCATGCTGATGATAGCCGCTGTTATTTCTGCCGCATCCTGCATGCAGGCCGCCGGAGGACTGGACTATATGGTGAGGCTGGCTGAGCGGTTGTTGCGGAAGAATCCCTCGCAGGTCACCATCCTAAGTCCCATCGTCACCTATCTCTTCACCTTGGTTGCAGGTACGGGACATGTGGCCTATTCGCTACTACCTGTGATAGCCGAGGTGGCTACCGAAACAAAGATACGCCCGGAAAGGCCGCTGGGCATTGCGGTGATTGCTTCGCAGCAGGCCATAACGGCAAGTCCCATTTCGGCTGCCACCGTTGCCTTGCTCGGGTTGCTGACTGGATTTGACGTTACCTTGTTCGATATTCTGAAAATAACAGTTCCGGCTACCATTATCGGGGTGCTTGTGGGTGCCTTGTTTTCTATGAAGGTGGGCAAGGACCTTGCGGACGATCCGGAATATAGGAAGCGGTTATCCGAAGGTTGTCTGACCGCTGCGAAGGTGGAGATAAGGGATATACATAACAAGCGGCATGCTGTCCTGTCCGTCCTCATCTTCTTCCTTGCCACTGTTTTTATCGTGTTCTTCGGTTCGTTCGACAGTTTACGACCTGCCTTCGTGATAGACGGAGAAACGGTGAAGCTCGGCATGTCTGCCATCATCGAAATCGTGATGCTTTCTGCTGCCGCCCTCATCTTGCTGCTGACCCGTACCGACGGTATGAAGGCAACACAAGGTTCCGTATTCCCTGCAGGCATGCAGGCGGTGATTGCCATATTCGGCATTGCCTGGATGGGAGATACTTTTCTTCAGGGAAACGTGCTCCAGCTGACCCAGTCCATCGAAGGAGTGGTGAGGCAGATGCCGTGGCTGTTCGGTATAGCCTTGTTTGTCATGTCGATTCTGCTTTATAGCCAGGCTGCTACTGTGCGTGCGCTTATGCCTTTAGGCATCGCTTTGGGCATTTCGCCTCTGGTACTGATTGCCCTGTTTCCCGCGGTAAACGGTTATTTCTTTATTCCCAATTACCCCACTGTGATAGCGGCTATCAATTTCGACCGTACCGGAACAACCCGCATCGGCAAGTATGTACTGAATCATTCATTCATGCTGCCCGGACTTATTTCGACTGGGGTTGCCATCGGGCTGGGATTGTTCTTTATCAGGATGTTTTGACGGAAACCGATTCTTTTGAAGGGAATCCTTCCGTAATTTTGTAGATTTACTCTGAGCCTTTTGGAGTATATCCCTATCTTTCCTCTAAAAAACAAAGAAGCTCACCTCTCTCTTTCTGCTTGGGGATAGATATGATTTATTAGGCCCACATTATCCCGGGAGACTTCCTGTTTTTGAAGTCTCCCACAAAGACACGGTCCTTTTCATCAATAAAGTTTAAGTTTATGCCGCTTCATCTGCAAGCGTTCCTCATGATATTGGCGCAGGATATCACGATTGGTATCGGTTACAAAACCATTGAGTTATTCCAAACAACAATCCAATAGATACTCATACTCTCAAGGGACACTTCACAAACATGATGGGAAACAAGCAAATCACGTAGTTTATCCAACTACCAAAAACAGAATCAATTTTTGAGCCGTTTTTATACAAGATATATATATAAATACTATCTTTGTGAACATCAAGACCACATTCATAAGAAGCCAATTTATAGCTTAATTACTGGAGACCTAAAGATAAGAAAAAATGTGTACCAAGAGTACAAATAAGGCTAAGGAGAAGGAGGTGGTGTTGTTTTTTTATGCGACTGGCATAAAATCTAAAGGATTTTGCGTAAGTTTGTAATATCTGTTACTTATGCGAATCAGTAGTTGAACTCTGATTCATTGTTTTAATAAATAAATGCGATGGCAATTTTCTCCATCGTATGTATCAAAAGTCCGAATGTAAATCAGATTTTCATCGTTCTTTGAGTATTTGTTTTCTCATTTAGCCGGTTGAAAAACGATTCTATGGGTTGTCTGACCTTTGAAACGGCAATAGAAAATAGGTCTCTGTCTGCTTTCTGTCTTTGCGTAATAATCGGATTCTCTCCTTTTATAACTTTAGTGGAAGTCAGTATGTTTACACTTTTTTTGCTGTTTATTTCCTAAAAATGCGAAGTCTGAGTATACTTATCGGCAAATATATCTCTGTTTATCAGACCATCATCTACTTCTCTTTTAAGAACTGTCAGATTATTCTCCTGTGCGGATGATAAGATAATCATTTTCAGTAGCCATTTCCTCTGTTTTGTCTTTCCTGCACAAGTAGTGATGGGCATGGAGTCAATAAGTGATGTCATAGAATCGCAATCTATTGGTTTAAAGAAAGTAAGCAGCAGCTTCACCAGTTCGTTAATCGCCTCACTCATCAGGTTTAACCGATAGTTGGGAAGGTTAGGAAACTAGGAAAGCAAATATGCTTTGGTAAATGTATGTATCTCTTTGATGCTAAAATAGCGCTGTACAGTAAGTAGCTCCTGATTGGTGTAGAACTTCAGTGAAGACTCGTAAACATCGCAGATATACATATATATATTCATAAGTTTTAACTCCTTCTACTTGGGAATCATAATTAGAATAATGAGTGTTTTTTACTCTTATAATTTGTTGATTAACAAGGAGATTAAGAGATGAGTATATGAGGAGATTGAATAATAACAATTTATAAACTGAATCAGTAAGTGATCTCAAATACTGATTCGCATTACTTACAAAATAATGGTACTTTATATGAAAAAAAAAAACTATGGAATGCTTTCTCTAGCTGTAGCTTCATACCTGACAGCTTATGCGGAAAATGGAAAGCAGAATACGGACAAACCGAATGTGATTCTTATTTATGCTGATGATTTGGGATATGGCGACTTGGAATGTTATGGGGCAAAAAATGTGCAAACCCCTAATGTTAATCGCTTGGCATCCAAAGGTATCCGGTTTACCAACGCACATGCCACCGCTGCCACCAGTACCCCGTCCAGATATTCCATGCTGACAGGAGAATACGCATGGCGTAAACCGGGAACAGACGTTGCGGTAGGAAATGCGGGAATGATTATACGTCCCGAACAGTACACCATAGCAGATATGTTTAAAAGTTCCGGTTATGCCACAGGAGCATTTGGTAAATGGCATTTGGGGTTAGGTGACAAAACTGGGCAACAAGATTGGAATGCTCCTCTTTCCGCCTCTTTGGGCGATTTAGGATTCGATTACTCTTATATTATGGCTGCCACGGCCGACCGGGTTCCTTGTGTATTTATTGAAAATGGCCAAGTTGCCAATTACGATCCTTCCGCTCCGATAGAAGTGAGCTATGTAAAAAATTTCCCCGGTGAGCCTACCGGTAAAGACAACCCCGAACTGTTGTACAATCTCAAACCAAGCCACGGACATGATATGTCCATTGTAAACGGTATCAGCCGGATTGGTTATATGAAAGGGGGGGGGAAAGCATTGTGGAAAGATGAAAATATAGCTGATTCCATTACTACACATGCCATTGAGTTTATCAAGCAACATAAGGATGAGCCTTTCTTTATGTATTTCGCTACGAATGATGTGCATGTTCCCCGTTTTCCACATGAGCGTTTTCGTGGTAAAAACAAGATGGGGTTGCGTGGTGATGCTATCGCACAGTTTGACTGGAGTGTAGGTCGGTTGTTGGAAACCCTTGACGAAATGGGGCTGACCGGGAATACATTGATTATCCTTTCCAGTGACAATGGTCCGGTGGTAGATGACGGATACGATGACAAAGCGGAAGAATTACTGAACGGTCACGAACCTACCGGTGGTTTGCGAGGGGGGAAATATAGTGCATTCGAAGGAGGTACTCGCGTTCCTGTAATTGTGCATTGGCCCCAGGCCGTCGGCAAGCCCGGAGTTAGCGATGTTCTTATTTCACAAATAGACTGGTTGGCATCATTGGCTTCTTTAGTGAATGCTCGTATTCCGAAAGGAAGTGCTCCCGACAGTTACAACCGCCTGGGCAACTTGTTGGGCCAAGACAAGACGGATCGTCCATGGGTTGTTGAGCAAGCCGCCAACCACACTTTGTCTGTACGTACCAAAGACTGGAAATTCATAGAAGGAAGTGACGGACCGGAAATGATAACTTGGGGACCAAAAATTGAAACTGGATATTTGGGTACTCCTCAATTATATGATATGAAGCAAGTAGGCGAAAAAAAGAATGTGGCAACACAATATCCTGAAAAAGTGTTCGAACTGGAAAAGATATTGAGAAAAGTACGAGACAGAAGTATAAAGATGAAGTAAAGTATATCGGAGAATCAGGTTTGCTTTTAATCGGTAGATACCCTCATGGTCGTTAGGCTATGAGGGTATCTGTTTTATACGTATTTCCATAAAAAAATTGCAAACTGCCCCTGCCCTGTCCGACCTTTTTAAAAAAAAAGAGGATAAAAAGCTTACATCAGCTATTTATCCTCATTATAGTTGCGGAGATCCGACTCGAACGAATGACCTTTGGGTTATGAGCCCAACGAGCTACCAACTGCTCCACTCCGCGATGTTGTCGTTTTGTGAGTGCAAAGGTACGGCTTTTTATTTAATATGCAAATAAAATGCATGATAATTTTGAGATTGAGTAGGCTTTTTTTGGTAATATGCTGATAAATAGAATAATAGCAAGTCCGCTTTTTTCTTTTTTTTTAGAGCTATTTGTTAATAAAATGAATGTTTTCTTGTAAGATATGCGGAAATGTCTTACTTTTGCTCAAATAATAAAGCAATGTGCAATTAATCTATGACCGTATCTAAAACAAAAGCTAAATTAGTGGACGTTGCCCGTCAGCTGTTTGCAAAGATGGGTGTTGAAAATACCACGATGAATGATATTGCCCTCGCTTCAAAGAAAGGTAGGAGAACGCTCTATACCTATTTCAAGAGCAAGGAAGATATTTACTTGGCTGTTGTTGAGTCGGAGCTGGATATTCTCTCGGATATGATGAAGCGTGTGGTGGAGAAGGATGTTCAGCCGGACGAGAAACTGATGGAAATGATTTATACCCATCTGGATGCAGTGAAGGAGGTTGTTTTTCGGAACGGTACCCTTCGTGCCAATTTCTTTCGGGATATTTGGAGAGTGGAGAAAGTGCGCAAACGTTTTGACGCCAAGGAAACCCAACTTTTCAAGGAAGTCTTGCGTGAAGGCATGGAGAAAGGTGTTTTCCAGATAGACGATTTGGATATGACTGCCGAGATTGTGCATTACAGTGTCAAAGGCATTGAAACACCTTATATTCGTGGCCATATAGGAGCCAATCTGGAGGATGAGGTGCGGGATGCTTACGTTACCCGTCTGGTGCTTGGCGCGTTGGGGAAGAAGTAAGAATACATTTTATAAATAATTTAAAAATAGTATGGGATTATTAGATGGAAAAACAGCCATTGTGACGGGTGCAGCACGTGGCATCGGCAAGGCTATCGCTTTGAAGTTCGCTCAAGAAGGAGCAAATATTGCATTCACTGACTTGGTGATTGATGAAAATGCTGAGGCTACAGCAAAGGAGCTGGAAGCTTTGGGAGTAAAGGCAAAGGCATACGCCTCCAACGCGGCAAACTTTGAAGACACAGCCAATGTAGTGGCAGAAATCCATAAGGACTTTGGTCGCATCGATATTCTGGTAAACAATGCCGGTATCACACGCGACGGCCTGATGATGCGCATGAGCGAACAGCAATGGGATATGGTTATCAATGTCAACCTCAAATCGGCATTCAACTTTATCCATGCCTGCACACCTATCATGATGCGGCAGAAGGCAGGTAGCATTATCAATATGGCATCTGTGGTAGGTGTTCACGGCAATGCCGGCCAGGCCAACTATTCTGCTTCCAAAGCTGGTATGATTGCTTTGGCCAAGTCTATCGCACAGGAACTGGGCTCTCGCGGTATCCGTGCCAATGCCATTGCTCCGGGCTTCATCATGACAGCCATGACCGATGCCTTGTCCGAAGAAGTGAAGGCTGAATGGTGCAAGAAGATTCCTTTGCGCCGTGGCGGTACACCCGAAGACGTGGCAAACATTGCTACCTTCCTGGCTTCTGACATGTCTTCGTACGTGTCCGGTCAGGTAATTCAGGTAGATGGTGGTATGAATATGTAGAATGACAAGCAAATTGAGGGATTAAGAATTGAAAGGTACAATCTACTTTCATTCTTTAATTCTGTCATTATTAATTTTTGAAATAACGATGACTGTCGTATACGAAGACAATCATATCATTATAGTCAACAAGACCGCTTCCGAGATAGTTCAGGGAGACAAAACGGGTGATACACCGCTTTCGGAAACTGTAAAGCAGTACCTGAAAGAGAAGTACAGCAAGCCCGGAAATGTCTTTATCGGTGTCACCCATCGACTGGACCGCCCCGTGAGCGGTCTTGTTGTTTTTGCCAAGACCGGTAAGGCACTATCGCGTCTGAATGAGATGTTCAAGAACAGCGAGGTGAAGAAGACTTATTGGGCAGTGGTGAAGAACCTGCCTCGCGAAGAAGAAGGGGAGCTGGTGAATTATTTGGTACGCAACGAGAAACAGAACAAGAGTTATGCCTACGACAAGGAGGTGCCGGGCAGCAAGAAAGCGATTTTGCGCTATCGGATTATCGGGCGGTCGCAGAACTATTATCTGTTGGAAGTAGACCTGAAAACCGGACGTCATCATCAGATACGCTGTCAGTTGGCAAAGATGGGTTCTCCTATCAAGGGCGACTTGAAGTATGGTTCGCCCCGCTCCAATCCCGACGGCAGCATCTGTCTGCATGCGCGGTCTATCCGTTTTGTGCATCCGGTGTCCAAGGAACTGATAGAAGTGGAGGCGCCTGTTCCTCCCGGAAATTTATGGAATGGTTTTGAAACGATTTAATCTTACTGTAATGAAGAAAATCATAGTTTTGTCGGGCTTGCTGCTCCTTGCGGGATTGGCTGCCCAAGCTCAGGAAAGAATTGCTGAGTATAATGTGCGTCCTGCCGTTACGGTGCGCACCCCCCTCCAAGGCGATAGTATCAACTTCAAAGGAGATAAGTTTACTGTCGGTAATCTTTTGAAGACGAAGGTCAACCTCGGCTTCGACGGATGTCAGTACGAACGTATGGCGGCTGATACGGCCGGATATATCGCTGTGGCAAAGGCGGATAAGGACAATCTGTTCTATCTGTTTGCCACCAATCTGCGTGCCGAGCGTTTCATGAAGGGCAAGCTGAATGTATATTCCCCTGCCCGTTTTGAGGTGTTTGTAAACGGTGAATCCAAACAGGTCAAGGAGACGGCAGAGGACAGCTTGTCGCAGGTTCGTCCTACGGCCGTGAGTCTGCGCATGAATCCCGAAGCAGATTATGAAATTGTTATCAAGTTGCTTTCAAGCGCGGACGACAAGATGCAGCCGATGCTGAAATGCGAATTTGAAAAGGAAGAAGACTTTACCGATGTAGCCTGTCAGATAGCACCGGACATGAAGAGACGCTTTTCTTTGTTCAACACCAATTTCGGTTCCCGAGTGAGCTGGGTTTCTCTTTCGCCCAACGGCAAGTACCTGCTGACCCGCTATTCGGACAGTTACGACGTGAAACGTTTCAGAACCCGTTGTGAACTGACCGAGGTGAAGACCGGCCGGGTGATACTGCCCAATGCCAATGAAGGGATGAAGTGGATGCCCAACAGCAACAAGCTTTACTATACGGTTGTGGGTGAGAAGCAGAACGACCTGGTTGTGTTCGACCCTGCTACGATGCGTGAAGAAGTGCTGCTGAAGAATGTCCCGGAAGGATATTTCAGCTGGTCTCCTACGGAAGAATACCTTATCTATATGCTCACGGACGAGGGCGAAAAGGTGAGTGGCCCGTTGAAACGTCTCTTGCATCCGGACGACCGTATCCCCAATTCTCGCAACCGTTATTATCTCATGAAATACGATGTGGCGACGGGACTTTCCGAGCGTCTGACCTATGGTAACCGCAACGTCTATCTGAATGATATTTCTCCGGATGGCAAGAAACTGTTGTGCAGCACTTCCAAGCCAGACATCACTCGATGTCCTTTTTCTCTCTCTTCTCTTTTCGAGATTGATCTGGCCACCTTGCAGGCAGATACACTGGTGGCTTGGGATGCCTATCTGGGAGGCGCTTCCTATTCTCCGGACGGCAAACAGCTTCTGGTGACCGGCAGTCCGTCCGCTTTCGGAGGCATCGGCAAGAACTGTGGTGAACATCCCATTGCCAATGACTTTGATACCCAAGCCTTCATTATGGATCTGGCTACAAAGAAAGTGCAAGCCATCACGCGCGATTTCAATCCTACGGTGTCTCTCGTGCAGTGGAACCGTGTGGACGGATGTATCTATTTCGATACGACCGATGGAGATTGCAGTCATATCTATCGTTATGTTCCGAAGACGGGTGGCTTTGAGATGCTGCCGCTTGAAGAGGATGTGATTACTTCCTTCACGCTGGCCGATGACAATCCGGTTGTGGCTGCCTATGTGGGCGGAGGAAACGCCAGCACGGGTGTAGCTTACACGTACGACACGAAGAAAAAAGTTTCCACCCTGCTTGCCAACCCCATGAAGCCCATCCTCGATAAGATTGAGCTGGGACAGATGGAAGAGTGGAACTTTACAGCTTCGGACGGTACGGAGATAAAGGGAATGATTTGCCTGCCGCCGTCTTTCGACCCGAACAAGAAGTATCCGCTTATCGTGTACTATTATGGAGGAACGACTCCTACGACCCGCGGCATTACTTCTCCGTACTCTGCACAGTTGTTTGCATCACGCGACTATGTGGTTTATGTTATCCAGCCCAGTGGTGCCATCGGGTATGGCCAGGAGTTCTCTGCACGCCACGTCAATGCTTGGGGTGAGCGTACGGCCGATGAAATTATTGAAGGCACGAAGAAGTTCTGTGCAGCCCATCCGTTTGTCAACGATAAACGTATCGGATGCTTGGGCGCCTCTTATGGAGGATTCATGACGATGTATCTGCAGACTAAGACGGATATGTTCGCTGCCGCTGCCTCACATGCAGGTATCAGTAATGTGACGAGCTATTGGGGCGAAGGTTTCTGGGGATACTCCTATAACTCGGTGGCGGCTGCCGAGAGCTATCCTTGGAATAATCCCGATTTGTTTACGAAACATGGAGCGCTGTTCAATGCGGACAAGATTAAGACTCCTCTGTTGTTGCTGCATGGCACGGTAGATACGAACGTGCCTATCGGTGAAAGTATCCAGTTGTATAATGCGCTGAAGATATTGGGCAAGCCGGTGGAATTCATTACCGTGGACGGTGAGAATCATTTTGTGTCTGATTATGCAAAGCGTGAATTGTGGCACAATTCAATCATGGCTTGGTTTGCCCGCTGGTTGCAGGATAGTCCGGCATGGTGGAATGACCTTTATCCGGAAAGGAACTGGTAATACTTTATCTCTACTTTACCTATTGTAAAGCGGCACTTTATCACCGATAAAGTGCCGCTTTATTAGTGATAAAGCAATACTTTACTGGTAATAAAGTGCCGCTTTATGATGGGTAAAATGAATATAAAGTGATTTCTTTCTGATAATAAGTATCTTACTGTGATGAAATAAAAAAGCCGTTTCCCAGAATAGACAAGGAGGAAACGGCTTTTTTGTTGTAGTGTGCTTACTGTTATTCGGCCACTTTTGCTGTGTCTGGGACGTTCTCGGCTTTCTGCAAAGTATCCGTTATCACAGTGTCGTTAGACAAGGTTGTTGTCTTGCTCGGCTGTTCTACCGGAGCCTTGGCTTGAGCCAAGAACGATCCGCCACAAACAAACATAAACAGGGCTGCTACTAATACTAATTTTTTCATAATTCATTTGCTTTAGGTTGATAATATATTGTTGTTAAGTCTAAGTGCCTGCTTGGTGTAGCGCTTGGTGCTTACGCTTAATACAGGTCAAATGATGTGCCAAAAGAAGTGCGGTTCGGTTAAGTTGTTGAAATATAACTGTATATGAATTCGAGGCACAGTATGACACAGTGTGGAAAAATGTGGAATATGTGGAGGGAGATGTGGAATTATTCCACACTTCTCAGTCCGACAAGTGATAAAGTTTCAGTTTGTTGTACAGTGTTTTGCGGTCGATTCCCAACAGTTGTGCCGCACGGCTCTTGTTGTTTCCCGTCTGCCGCAGCGCCTCGATAATCTGATGCTTCTCTGCCTCCTCGTTGCGGAGAGGAATACCGATGATGGCCGGTGCTGGTTCTTTCAGTTCGCTTAGTTCATTAATTGTAATGAATTTGCCTTGCGCCAGCAGTGTGGCACGGCGTATCATGTTCTTCATCTGGCGCAGGTTGCCCGGCCAAGGATATTCCAATAAGGCGCGTGATGCTTTATCGTCGAAGCCGGTCAGTTGCTTGTCCATTTCGCGGTTGGCCTGGTCCAGAAAGAAATTGGCAAAGAGCAGGATATCTTCGCGGCGGTCTTTGAGTTGCGGCATGCGCAGCGTGAATTCATTGATACGGTGGTATAAATCTTCACGGAACATCCCTTTTCCGATGGCTTGCTCCAGATTTTCGTTGGTGGCGGATACCAGACGCACATCCACGCTTATCTCTTTGTTCGAGCCTACGGGACGTATCTTGCGCTCTTGCAAAGCACGCAGCAACTGTATTTGCACTTCATAGCTCAGGTTTCCTATTTCATCCAGAAAGATGGTACCACCGTTGGCTTCAACGAAAGCGCCCGTCTTGTCGGTCAATGCGCCGGTAAAGGCACCCTTTATGTGGCCGAAGAACTCCGAGGCGGCCAATTCTTTGGGGATAGAACCGCAATCGATGGCTACAAACGGCCGGTCGGCACGCTTGCTGAGTTGATGGATGCGGTGGGCCACGTATTCTTTGCCCGTTCCGCTGGCGCCATTGATGAGTACGGACATGTTGGTAGGTGAAACCAGTTTCACATAATTATAGAGTTGCTTGGCGGTATCGCTCTCTCCTTCTAGATAATCGGAAGGGGGAGGAGTGCTCTCTATCCCTTTGGCGGGAGTGCCTTTTGAAGAACTATGGCCGGCACGCATTTTCTGCGCTTCCTCTATTTTCTTCAATAATTCATCCGGATTTATCGGTTTGGCTATATAATCGCAGGCTCCCAGTTTCATGGATTGGACAGCCGATTGTATATCAGCGTATCCCGTCATGATGATGAGCGGTATTTGCAAGTTGCGTTCGCCCAGCCATTTCAGTAAGTCAATGCCATCCTTGTCGGGCAGACGCAGGTCGGATAATATCAAATCTACGGTTCCCGACTCAATATGTTTTTGAGCACGGGCTATGCTGCTGGCGGAGGTTACTTGGAAACCTTTTTTGCCGAGCCATGTTTTTAGCATCATGCCGTAAGTAATATCATCTTCTACGATTAATATGGATGTCATCGCTTTTGCCTTTTATCTCTTTTATGCAGGCAAAGGTAAGTGCTTTTGTCTGATTTTAGTATATTTGCAAACTTAAATTAAATAAAAAACAAAATGAAAAGAAATCTTATTGTATTATTAACTATACTGGTTTGCGGTCTGACTGCCTGCAAGCCGGGACAAAAGAAAGAAGTAGATATGGAAAAAGAAACGAAGTTGAAGATTGAGACAAGTGCGGGTGATATCATCGTGAAACTGTATAACGAAACCCCGAAACATCGTGATAACTTTATCAAGCTGGTGGAAGACGGCACGTATGAAGGTACGCTGTTCCACCGTGTCATCAAGGACTTTATGATACAGGCAGGTGACCCGGAATCGAAGAAGGCCCCGAAAGGCAAGATGCTTGGTACGGGTGATGTGGGTTATACCGTTCCTGCCGAATTCGTCTATCCGAAGTATTTTCACAAAAAAGGTGCTTTGTCGGCTGCACGTCAGGGTGATGAGGTGAATCCTGAGAAGGCATCGTCCGGTTGTCAGTTCTACATTGTGACCGGAAAGGTGTATGGTGATTCTACTTTGCTGGGTATGGAACAGCAGATGAACCAGATGCGTCTGAACAATGCTTTCAATGCATTGGCACAGAAGCACATGAAAGAAATCTACAAGATGCGCAAGAATAACGATCAGGATGGCTTGATGAACTTGCAGGATTCATTGATTGCGCAGGCCGAGGCTCAGGTTGCCAAGGAACCGGAGTTCAAATTTACTCCCGAGCAAGTAAAGGCCTATACTACTGTGGGCGGTACTCCGCATTTGGACGGTGCGTATACCGTATTCGGTGAAGTGCTGGAAGGTATGGATATCGTTGATAAAATACAGAAGGTCAAGACCGACCGTAACGACCGTCCCGAAGAGGATGTGGTTATTAAAAAAGTGACTGTGATAGATTGATGATGTAATCTGTCATTCCATTTTATGAAGATAAACAAAAAGATATTTGACAACGGTCTGCGGTTGGTGCACAAAGAGGACACCAGCACGCAGATGGTTGCCTTGAATATTGTTTATGACGTGGGTGCTCGTGACGAACATCCCGGGCATACGGGCTTTGCCCATCTGTTCGAGCATCTGATGTTCGGAGGTTCGGTGCATATTCCTGATTATGATGCTCCTTTGCAACTGGCAGGTGGGGAGAATAATGCATGGACCAATAATGATATTACCAATTACTACCTGACGGTTCCGAAATCGAATGTGGAAATCGGTTTTTGGCTGGAGTCCGACCGTATGCTGGAACTGGCATTCAGTGAGCAGAGTCTTGAAGTGCAGCGTGCGGTAGTGATGGAGGAATTCAAACAACGTTGCCTGAACCAACCGTATGGCGATGTGGGGCATCTGCTTCGTCCTTTGGCCTATCAGACGCATCCTTATCGCTGGCCTACTATCGGAAAGGACCT
This sequence comes from Bacteroides sp. L10-4, assembly GCF_013373675.1. Taxonomy (NCBI): domain Bacteria; kingdom Pseudomonadati; phylum Bacteroidota; class Bacteroidia; order Bacteroidales; family Bacteroidaceae; genus Bacteroides; species Bacteroides sp. L10-4. Next base: position 56,595 of record NZ_JABXJH010000016.1, on the reverse strand, counting down.
TTCTCATATTGCCAATGCCACGCTGGATGAGGTAAAGGAATTCTTTTTCCGTTTTTATGCACCTAATAATGCGGTTTTGGCCGTTACCGGAAATATTTCGTGGGAAGAAACGGTGAGGCTGACTGAAAAGTGGTTCGCTCCCATTCCCCGTAGAAACGTGCCTGTAAGGCAATTGCCGCAAGAAGTCGCACAGACGGTGGAACGCCGACAAACGGTGGAACGGAATGTTCCTTTGGATGCATTGTTCATGGCTTATCACATGTGTAGCCGTAAGGATGCCGATTATTATGCATTCGATATTTTATCGGATGTTCTGAGCAATGGAAGTTCCAGCCGATTGACCCGCAGGCTGGTGCAGGAGCAAAAGCTCTTTTCCAGTCTCGATGCCTATATCTCCGGTACACGGGATGCCGGACTGCTGCATATCAGTGGAAAACCCTCTGCAGGCGTATCTCTGGAGCAAGCCGAGGCTGCTGTTCGGCAAGAACTGGAAGAGTTGAAATCTGGGCTTGTTGGAGAGCAGGAATTGGAGAAGGTAAAGAATAAGTTTGAATCTACACAGATATTCGGCAACATCAATTATTTGAATGTTGCTACGAACCTTGCCTGGTTTGAGCTGACCGGAGAGGCGGAAGACATAGACCGTGAAGTAGACAATTACCGTGCCGTGACGGCAGAACAGCTTCATAGAGTGGCACAGCAGACGTTCCGTGACGAAAACGGGGTTGTGCTCTATTATCAAAAAGAAAACCTTTAGTATGAGAAATTTATTTGATACGTATAAGCAACACTATAAAGCACTGCTTCTCTTGGGACTGCCCATTGTGGTGGGCCAGTTGGGAGTCATTGTACTTGGTTTTGCCGATACGCTGATGATTGGGCATCACAGCACGGAGGAGCTGGGGGCCGCTTCTTTTGTAAACAATCTGTTTACTCTATGCATTATTTTCAGTACGGGTTTCAGTTACGGGCTGACACCGATTGTAGGAGGCTTTTACGGTAACCGCCGTTTTGCCGAGGCCGGACAGGCGTTGCGGTGCAGTCTGGTGGCCAATGTGCTGGTGGCTTTACTGCTGACTTTCGTCATGACTGTTCTGTATTTCAATGTAGAACGGTTGGGGCAACCTGAAGAATTACTGCCTCTGATTAAGCCTTATTATCTGGTGTTGCTTGCTTCATTGGTTTTTGTCATGTTGTTCAACGGTTTCAAACAGTTTACCGACGGCATCACTGATACCAAGACGGCCATGTGGATTCTGCTTGGAGGAAATGCGCTTAACATCGTAGGAAACTATATTCTAATTAATGGCAAACTGGGTTTCCCGGAACTGGGATTGCTGGGTGCGGGTATCAGTACCTTGTTTTCCCGCATTGTAATGGTGGTGGTCTTTACGCTGATTATGTTCCGCAGTCGTCGGTTTATTCGTTATAGAATCGGTTTCATGCGGTTGGGATGGTCGACCCCGATGTTCAAGAAACTCAATGCGCTGGGCTGGCCCGTCGGCATGCAGATGGGGATGGAGACGGCTTCCTTCAGTCTGAGTGTCATCATGGTAGGCTGGTTGGGAACACTTGCTTTGGCATCGCATCAGATAATGCTTACTATCTCTCAGTTCACCTTTATGATGTATTACGGCATGGGTGCTGCGGTTGCTGTGCGTGTCAGCAACTTCAAGGGGCGGGAAGACGGACAGAATGTGCGTCGCTCGGCATATGCAGGTTTCCACATTGTCCTTTGTATGGAAGTGGTGTTGCTGAGTATCGTCTTTGCACTTCGCGGACAAGTGGGCGGATGGTTTACGGACAATGCGGAGGTTTCTGCCATGGTTGCTTCTCTTTTCTTCCCGTTCTTGATTTACCAGTTCGGTGATGGGTTGCAGATTAACTTTGCCAATGCTTTGCGCGGTATCTCGGACGTGAAGCCAATGATTATTATTGCATTTATATCCTATTTTATGATATCTTTGCCTGTAGGGTACCTTTGTGGCTTCATCTTCGGCTGGGGACTGACGGGAGTCTGGATGGCTTTTCCGTTCGGACTTACCAGTGCGGGGCTGATGCTGTGGTTGAGATTCCGTAAACAGACAAGGAACAGGGCCTGATAAGTATGAATAGTGTCTCCAAAGTAAAGATTGCCGTAGGCTACACTTTGTTGCTGGCTGTATTGTTTTTTTCCTTGTTATTCGTGCGGCGGGAAATGGAGAACCTTATTCTTACCGATGACCACAATGTACAATGGGCGGATAGTGTGCTTGCCTTGATACGAGAGAAAGATGCCAACACGATAAGAATGCTGCGTACGCTGAGTGAGGCGAGTGACAGTGTGGTATCTACTAGCGACATTGAACAGATAATTGCCCGGCAGGATTCGGTAGTGGCCCAGCAGCGTGTGCAGCATCGTATCATTACACATCGGGATACGGTTGTGACGCGTCCTAAGAAGAAGGGGTTTTTCCGTCGTTTGGGTGAAGTGTTTGTCCCCTCCAAGGAAGATACGGCTATCCAAGTAAAAACCTCCCTCGAATTTGCAACGGATACGGTGATAGAACCTTATAATCCGGCCGACTCTTTGCATGAGAAACTGCGGGCTGTGGCCCGGCAGAAGAAAGCTGTAAACACTGTTATACAGCGACGTAAACGCTATCTGCAGCGTTTGGACCATACACTGACAGCCCGCATTGACAGCTTGCTGAAAGATTATGAGACGGAAACATTGCTGCGTGCCCGGGAGGAGGACGAATATCAACAAGCGGTTCGCTACCGTTCGGCAAAGATTATCGGTGGCATTGCCGCAGGGGCGGTGGTGCTTTCCGCTTTTTTTCTTATTATCATTGGTCGCGACATAACCCGCAGCAACCGTTACCGCCGTGAACTTGAAGAGGCCCGCCGTCGCGCCGAAGACCTGCTTGCTGTCCGTGAAAAACTGATGCTTGCCATTACCCATGACTTCAAAGCACCGCTCGGCTCTATCATGGGCTATGCCGATCTGCTTTCCCGGCTGACGGTGGATGAGCGGCAGCGGTTTTACCTGGACAATATGAAAACCTCATCGGAGCATCTGCTGAAGCTGGTCATTGATTTGCTCGATTTCCATCGCCTTGACTTGAACAAGGCCGAAGTCAACCGGGTCACCTTTCATCCTTCCCGTCTGCTCGAAGAGATACACGTCAGTTTTGAACCGCTTACGGCTGCCAAAGGGCTGACGTTTCATTGTGACATAGCCTCCGAACTGGGAGGCACTTATATCTGCGATTCCTTGCGTCTGCGCCAGATTATCAATAACCTGCTGTCCAATGCCGTGAAGTTTACGGACCGGGGTAGTGTTACCATGACGGCCCGTTACGAAGCCCGTCAACTGGTAGTTGCCATTGCTGATACCGGTAAGGGAATGGAGCCTGCCGACCGTGAACGTATCTTTCAGGAGTTCACCCGCTTGCCGGGCGCTCAGGGAAAAGAAGGATTCGGACTCGGACTTTCCATCGTCCGTATGTTGGTACAATTGCTCGAAGGTGCGATTGAAGTGGATAGTGTACCGGGTAAGGGAAGCACTTTTACCATATATATTCCTATTTATCCCATAAGAAGTGAAGGACATGACATTAAGGATAAAGAGCCGGACTGTGCCGACATGCAGAATGGCAATTCTTCATTCCCTATTCCTCATCCTTCACTGAAGAATGTCCTCCTTATTGATGACGACCGTATTCAGCTTACTCTTACTGCCGCCATGCTCCGGCAGAGCGGTATAAATTCTGTTTCCTGCCTGCAATTGGACGAATTGTTGGATGCTTTGCGCACGGAGACTTTTGATGCGCTGCTCACAGATGTACAGATGCCTGCCATTAATGGTTTCGACTTGCTGAAGCTGCTACGTGCCTCAAATATACCGCAAGCACAGTCCATTCCGATTATTGCCGTAACCGCCCGTAGTGACATGAAGCGTGAAGAATTTACTTCGCACGGCTTTGCCGGGTGTCTGCACAAGCCTTTTACGGTGCAGGAACTTCTTTGCGAAACGAATGCCGGAGATGCGGAAGCAACGGCTATTTCGATGTCTACCGGTACGGCAAATGCCATTGCCGCGGCTGCGGTGCCCATTGTGAAGGCTGCTTCTGTGGTGGCAGGTTCGACCTATGACTTCGCTGCGTTGACTTCCTTTGCAGGCGATGATTTTGAAGCTGCACAATCTATTCTGGAGAGTTTTCGATCGGAGATGCGTCTCAATATCCATCGCTTGGAAGAGGCTGTTGCAGCTTGCGATATGGATGGGATGGCCGCTGTCGCTCATAAAATGATTCCCCTCTTCAAACTGTTGGGAGCCGCGGAAGTTGTGGCATTGTTAAGGCAGTTGGAAGCCGCTGCGGGAACGCCTTTTACGGACGAATGGGGGACAAAGGCAGCTTTGGCACTGCGCCTGCTGGAGGAAGTGTATCGGCACATTCCGGCAGGCTGAGGGAGGCATTGCTTTCAGAAGATGTGGGGGTAACGCATCAGGACGGGTTCATACGCTTCCGATTCCGTGATGCCATAGATGAGGCTGTCGTCTTCCGTAACGGCAATGTTGACCACGAAGGGATTTAGGTGCAGCTTGTGGCACAGACGGCCTTCTCAGTCGAATACAAGAATCTCTTCGCTGAAAGCGGTTCTTTTGCCTGGACCCTTGAACTTGTCGGGCGTTTGTCCTCGGGTTATGGCACGCCGTTCGCCATGGCTCTCTCGGGATAGAAGCAGATAGATGTACCGGGATGTCACGGATACTTTGAATCCGGTCAATTGCCAATCCGGAGCTCCTTCCGGTGAGATGCCGTCTTCGCCAGGCTGATAGGTAGGATATTGGTCGAGCATGACTTTGCGGTTGATGACCCGGTTGTCTTCCAGATTGAAGATTTCGGCATAAAGCCCCTCGTCACCGCAGCCATATAGGAAGCGATTGCGGGTGGGATGTTTTTTGAGGCGTGCCGAGGAGTTGTAGATTCACTGCTTGGTCATCATCGGACCGTCGAAACCGTCGGCGGGGAAGAAACCCGCTACGTCTGTCAGCCGACCAGTAGGCAGATGCAATAGCTTGAACCAATCTTGTCTCTTATTATATTTTTTTAAAATGCGACAAATGTTACTCTTTTCGCAACGTATAAGAACTAAATGTCACAAGAAATTGTTTCCTTTGTAGAACTTTTGAATACGATGACTGATTAACGTTCCGATGAAAAGAAAAGGATTTAAAATAGCACTTTGGGCGTTGCTTACTCCTATAACATTATTTATAATACTGATGATATTGCTCTATGTACCTCCCGTACAAAGTTTCATACGGAAGCAAGCTACGGCAATTGCGTCAGATGCTACGGGTATGGATATATCCGTAGAACGGATTGATTTGCGCTTTCCTTTGAATCTGCTGGTTCGTGGTGTACTTGTAGTAGAACCGGCTGACAGCACTGCCGGTGTGCAGCATCCCGATACCTTGTTGAATCTGGAAAGCCTGAATGTACATGTGCAGGCATGGCCTTTGTTTAAAGGAAAAGTGGAGGTAGATGACATTACCTTGAAACAAGTTGCCGTAAACTCCTCCAATCTGGTGGAAGGCATGCGCATCAAAGGGGTACTGGGGCATTTCTTTCTTGAAAGCCATGGCATAGATCTCACTAAGGAAGATGCTATCCTCAATAACATTGAGTTGAGCGATACCCACGTTCAGGTGATGCTTACCGATACGACCGAGACTCCCAAGGATACCACTGAGACGGTGTTGAACTGGAAAGTGACTCTCCATACCCTGAAATTGAAGAATGTATCGGTCGATTTACAGATGCCGTTGGACTCTATGGGACTGAAAGCCCATATAGGGGATGCAGAGATTGCGGATGCCGCCGCCGACCTGAAGCATCAGTTCTATGGCTGGAGGAAATTCCAGCTGACCGGAACTTCCGTCAATTATGATACCGGCGGCCCGGGAAGTGCGATAGGATTCGACCCCTCGCACATAGCTCTTCGTGACATCCGTCTGGGCATTGACTCTGTGATGTACTACGGCAGGGATATGAACGCCGTTATCCGGGAATTTTCCATGTATGAGCGTTCCGGTTTGAGTGTAACTTCTCTGACCGGTCGGTTGTTTGCCGACTCTACCGTTATCCGTATCCCTTCTTTGAAGTTACTGACACCTCATAGTGAAATGAACCTTACGGCACAGACTTACTGGAAACTGATAAATATGCCTACCACCGGCCGTCTGACAGCCCGTTTCAATGCCCGTATCGGCAAACAGGATGTACTGCTTTTTGCCGGTGGCCTGCCGGAAGCTTTCAAGGAAGCCTACCCGTTCCGTCCGTTGACGATTCATGCCGGTACAGAAGGAAACCTGAAGCAGATGCAGATTTCACGTTTTACGGCCGAGCTGCCCGGAGCTTTTTCGCTGAGTGGAGGAGGAGAGTTTTGGAATCTGACCGACAGTGTAAAACGTAGCGGGAGCATGGACTTTGAAATGCACACACAGAACCTGAACTTCCTGACCGGACTTGCCGACATTACTCCCGACGGCTCTGTCATCGTGCCGGACAGCATGCACCTTGCGGCACGTGTCGGTGTGGAGGGGGCGCAGTGCACTGCTACCCTGAAGCTGCAAGAGAAGGAGGGCGACTTGAATCTGGACGCTGCCTATAACCTTGCTACGGAGGCCTACCATGCCGACCTTGCCATCAACAACTTGCAGGTGCATCACTTCCTGCCTAAGGACTCTATCTATGCTCTTACGGCAAAGATGTCCGCTAAGGGACAAGGGGTGGATATGGCATCACGAAAGACTGTGGCTGCTTTGAATGCCTCCTTGGAAAAACTACAGTATGGCCATTGGGACATTTCCGGCGTGGATGTGCGTGCCGGACTCAAGTCATCCGTTGCTACCGTCCGTCTTGCCAGCGATAATGTTCTTCTCAAGATGCAGGGAAATGCGGATATGCGTCTTGACCGCAGCTATCTGGATGGCGCTTTGGATTTGAATGTGAAAGAGGTAAATCTGCATAAGCTGGGGTTGGTGCCCCGACCGTTGAAACACCCGTTTGCCTTTACAATGGGAGTGGAGGCACGCCATGATTCTCTCAAGTTGAGGCTTGATGCCGGTGACTTGAATCTGCGTTTCCGCGCCCACAGCACGTTGAAGAAGTTGATGGAACAGTCGGATAAATTTGTCTCTATCCTGACAAAGCAGATTGATGAACGGTGTCTGGACCATGCCGCTTTGCGCCAAGTCCTTCCTTCAGCGGGCATGCATCTGGAAGCCGGTAATCAGAATCCCGTCAGTTATTTTCTGGCTGCAAAGGGTATTTCCTATAATGATTTCAAACTGAGTTTCGGGTTTACTCCGCAAGTCGGCATCAACGGGCGTACGGCTGTTCACGGATTGCGTATGGACTCCTTGCAGCTTGATACGATATTTTTTACAGTGAAACAGGATACTGCCCGCATGAAGTTGCAAGGCGGTGTCATAAACGGTCCCAAGAACCCGCAGTTTGTGTTCCGCAGTACTCTGACGGGTGAAGTCCGTAATGAAGATGCGGAGCTGACTGTGGATTATGTGGATGGAAAAGGGCAGACCGGTGTGCTATTCGGTATTAATGCCCGTCCGTTGACCGAAGGACATGGTCGCGGTAATGGTGTGCTGCTGAACCTCGTTCCTGCCGAGCCGATTATTGCTTTCCGTAAATTCCATTTTGAGGACAATTGTAACTGGATTTATTTGCATAAGAATATGCGCGTCTATGCCAATATCGACATGGACAGCGACGACGGTTTGTGCTTCCGCATGCAGTCAAACAAGGATGACACCCTTTCTTTGCAGAACATAAATGTGGAACTGAACCGGTTGCGTTTGGACGAACTGACCGATGTGCTTCCTTATATGCCCCGGCTTACGGGATTGTTCTCCGCCGAAGCAAATTATATACAGACCGCCACTTCCTTGCAGGTGTCTGCCGAAGCTAATGTAGAGAAACTGACCTATGAACGTCAGCCTGTGGGCGATATCGGCTTGGGGGCTACCTGGTTACCGGGCGACAAGGATACACACTATCTGAATACCTATTTTACATATGATAATGAAGAGGTGATGACTGCCGACGGTATCCTGAAGCAGAAGAACGGAAAGGATACCCTGGAAGTGTCCACTCGTTTCGAACATTTCCCATTGAAGATGGTCAATGCATTCATCCCTGACCAAATGGTGACTTTTACCGGAGATATTGATGGGGGGCTTTATATTGGCGGTTCGCCGGACAAGCCTCAGATGCATGGTGATATTGCTTTGGACAGCGTGTCGGTCTACGCACGTCAGGCAGGAGCACGTTACTGGTTTGACAACCGTCCGGTACAGGTAAAAGACAACCAGTTGATATTCGATAAGTTTGCCATTTATACCACCAGCAAGAATCCGTTTACGATTGACGGTAAGGTAGATTTCCGGAATATGGAACGTCCTACAGCCAATCTCAATCTGCTGGCCGAAAATTATACCTTGCTGGATGCACCGCGCACCCGCGAGAGCTTGGTTTACGGAAAAGTGTTTGTCGATTTGCGTGCCACGGTGAAGGGGCCGCTTGACGGGCTTGCCATGCGCGGAAACATGAACCTGCTGGGCAATACCAACGTGACGTATGTGTTGACCGACTCTCCTTTGACTGTAGAAGACCGCCTTGACGGACTGGTCACCTTTACCTCGTTTGCCGATACCATGTCGGTGGCGGCAGAAGAGGTGCCGGCCATGTCGCTGGGAGGGTTGGAGATGTACATGTCTGTCCATATAGACGATGCGGTCCGCCTTCGTGCCGACCTGAGTACCGACCGCAGCAAGTATATCGAACTGGAAGGCGGTGGTGACCTGAACATGCAGTATACCCCGCAGGGAGATATGAGCCTTACCGGACGCTACACCCTTTCGGGCGGTGTCATGAAGTATTCGTTGCCCATTATTCCGCTGAAGGAGTTCCAGTTCAATCCCGGCAGCTATGTGGATTGGCGGGGCAATATCATGAATCCTGCTCTGAATCTGAAAGCAACGGAACGTGTACGTTCTTCTGTGTCCGATGGAGATGGGGAAGGTTCGCGAATGGTGAATTTCGATGTTTCCATTTCCATTAAGAACAAGCTTGAATCGCCTGATCTCATCTTCGATATTTCAGCACCCGAAGATGCCGCTGTGGAGAATGAACTGCAAGCCATGGGCGCGGAGGAGCGCAGTAAGCAGGCCATTGCCATGCTTGCCACAGGCATCTATCTGAATAGTGGTGCCAAAGGAGGAGGATTGACGATGGGAGCTGCCTTGAACTCTGTGCTTCAGAGCCAGATAAATTCTTTGGCGGGAGGCATAAAGGGCGCTAATATCAGCGTGGGTGTGGAAGACCGTACCTCTTCTGAAACAGGCGACACGCAGAAAGATTTCAGCTTCCGTTATTCCCAGCGTTTCTTCAACGACCGCGTGCAGATTGTCATCGGTGGTAAGGTATCTACCGGTGCCAATGCCACGAACAATGCGGAGTCGTTCATCGACAATATATCGTTGGAATACCGCCTTGATGCTTCGGGCACCCGTTATGTCCGGGTATTCCATAATAAAAATTATGAAAGCATACTTGATGGCGAGATAACCGAGACGGGTGTCGGCCTTGTATTGCGCCGGAAGATGGACCGGTTGGGTGAACTCTTCATCTTTAAAAAGAAGGGGATAAAGGAGCGGGAAAACGGGTTGAAGAGGGAGTGAGTTGACAAAGCAAAAAGTATTCATCTTCTTTCCCTCCTTGCATCTTCATCAGCTTGAAACTTAATATGAAGCAAATGATATGAAACGATTGATATTGCATGTTGCAGGATTGATTTTTCTGGCGGGTTGCTCTACTACGAAGCACTTGCCCGAAGGAGAAATACTCTATACCGGCCAGAAGCCGATGGTGGTATTGAATCGCAGTGAAACTCCCGTTGGCGAGATTGCTATGGAAGAGGTGGAGGCGGCTCTTGCCACGGCGCCCAATAATTCTTTGTTGGGAAGTTCCAGAATCCGTTATCCCTTTCCTTTCGGACTGTGGATTTACAATGGTTTCCAGAAATACGAGAAAGGGTTGGGCAAGTGGATATTCAATAAGTTTGCCGCCACTCCGGTACTTATGTCCACAGTGAATCCTGATATTCGCCAAAAGGCGGCTGTCAACTTGCTGCGCGATTATGGCTATTTCAATGGAAGCGTCAGCTACAAGACATTTGCAGACCCGAAGGATTCCTTGAAAGCCAAACTGCAGTATACAGTAGATATGCGTAATCCTTATTTTATAGATACGGTATATTATCGTGGTTTTAACCAGCGCACCACCCGCATCATGGAATTGGGGCGTCGACGTTCCCTTATCAGTCCGGGAGAACAATTCAATGTGGCTGATTTGGATGGGGAGCGTACCCGTATCAGCACCTTGCTGCGTAATGTGGGCTGTTATTATTTCCGTCCCGACTACTTGACCTATCAGGCAGATACCATGATGGTTCCTAATGGGCATGTCCAGATGCGCTTGATTCCCGTTCCCGGTATGCCAACGGTAGCCGAGAGGCAGTTCCGTGTGGGGCGTAAATCCGTATATCTTCTTGGAAAACAGGGGCAGGAGCCCAATGACAGCATGGATTATAAAGGCTTGACCATACACTACTATAACAAACCTCCGGTACGTCCCAACATGCTTTACCGTTGGCTGAACTATCAAGGTTATCGGCGGAAACGTCAGATACAGGACAGTGCGGGTATTGCCCGCCAGCGTTCCGTGCAGAGCTTGTATAGTCTGTATCGGCAAACCCGTATTCAGGAACGACTGGCAAGTGTCGGCATCTTCCGTTATGCCGAAATGCAGTATATACCGCGTGATACGGCATTTGTGTCCGATACATTAGATGTGAAAGTCATTGCCGCCCTTGATAAGCCATACGATGCCGAATTGGATTTTAATGTCACCATGAAGAGCAATAACCAGACCGGACCGGGTGCTGCCTTTACCGTGACCAGGAACAATGTCTTCGGTGGCGGCGAAAGCTGGAATGTGAAGCTGAACGCTTCGTATGAATGGCAGACGGGCAAGGAGAGCTCTTCCTTGATGAACAGTTATGAACTGGGCATTTCCTCCTCGCTTGTCTTTCCGCGCGTGGTGTTTCCTCGGATGGGTGACCGTGAATATGATTTTCCTGCCACTACGACATTCCGTTTGTATGCCAATCAGGTGAATCGTGCCAAATATTATAAATTGCTGGCTTTTGGCGGTAACGTCACTTACGACTTCCAACCCAAAGCCACTTCCAGGCACAGTATAACTCCTTTCAGACTGACGTTTAATGTACTGCGCAATCCTACGGCTGCTTTTGATGCGTTGCGTGCCCAGAATCCGGCTCTCTATGTCAGTTTGCGCGACCAGTTTATACCAGCTATGGAGTATACCTATACTTATGACAATGCTTCTGTGCGTCGCAAGCGCAATCCCATTTGGTGGCAGACCACTGTCGTATCGGCCGGTAATCTGACTTCGGCTGTTTACCGCATGTTCGGCAAGCCGTTCGGCGAGGAGGGAAAGAAGCTTTTCGGTGTGCCTTTCGCACAGTTCCTGAAGCTGAATTCGGAATTCAGGTATCATTACCGTATAGACAAGAATCAGATGATAGCCTCGCGCATTGCGGGAGGAGTGATATGGTCGTACGGAAACGCTACGACTGCCCCTTATACAGAACAGTTCTATATCGGTGGTGCCAATAGTGTGCGTGCTTTCTCTGCGCGCAGCATAGGCCCGGGTGGCTATCCTCCCGAGAAGAACAGGAAGTATACCTATATTAACCATGTAGGCGATATCCGCATGGAAGCCAATGTAGAGTATCGCTTCCGTATGATTGCGGATTTGCACGGGGCTGTGTTTCTGGATGCCGGCAATGTATGGCTGATGCGCAAGGACGAAAGTCGCCCGAACGGTGAGTTTACCCTGAAGAACTTCCCGAAACAGATTGCTTTGGGCACGGGATTCGGCTTGCGTTACGATTTGGACTTCCTTGTTTTCCGTCTGGATTTGGGTATCGGACTGCATAATCCGTATGATACCGGAAAGTCGGGATATTACAATATTCCTAAGTTCAAAGACGGACTGGCTGTGCACTTTGCCATCGGTTATCCGTTCTGATTGTTTGTGAAGAAGTTGATTTTTCATAAAATGCGCGTTTTTGTACGGTTGAGGCTAAAGAATGAACTGAAACTTCCTTCTGCCAGTCATAAATTTTTGTACATTTGCAATCGTTATCAAACGTGATACACTAACCTTTTTAAATATAACTGATATGAAACCAACTTTATTCTTATTGGCAGCCGGTATGGGTAGCCGTTACGGTGGCTTGAAACAATTGGACGGACTGGGTCCCAATGGCGAAACTATTATGGATTATTCTATCTACGATGCTATCAATGCCGGTTTCGGCAAGCTCGTTTTTGTTATCCGTAAGGATTTTGAGCAGGATTTCCGTGATAAAATCATTTCTAAATACGAAGGTCATATTCCATGCGAACTGGTGTTCCAGTCTATCGACAACCTTCCCGAAGGCTTCACTTGTCCCGAAGGACGTACCAAACCTTGGGGAACCAATCATGCTGTGATGATGGGTGCCGATGTGATAAAGGAACCGTTTGCCGTTATCAATTGTGATGATTTCTATGGCCGCGACTCTTTTCAGGTAATGGGCAAATTCCTGTCTTCCCTTCCCGAAGGTTCCAAGAATGTGTATTCCATGGTAGGATTCCGCATTGGCAACACGTTGAGTGAAAGCGGTACCGTATCCCGCGGTTTGTGCGGAACGGATGCAAACAATCTGTTGACTTCCGTAGTGGAACGTACCAAGATTCAACGTATGGACGGCGAAGTGAAGTACATCGACGATAACGGCGAATGGACTGCTACTCCCGAGACTACTCCGGTCAGCATGAATTTCTGGGGCTTTACTCCCGATTATTTTGCTTACAGTGCAGAATTTTTCAAGAGTTTCTTGAGCGACCCGAAGAACATGGAGAACCTGAAGAGCGAATTCTTCATCCCGCTGATGGTGGATAAGCTGATTAACGACGGCACTGCTACCTGCGAAGTGCTCGATACGACCAGCAAGTGGTTTGGTGTGACTTATCCTGAAGACCGTCAGAGCGTGGTCGACAAGATTCAGGCTCTGGTGAATGCAGGCGAATATCCTGCAAAGTTGTTCTAAAAGTAAGATAGAAGGATAACCTGATTCGCGATTTGCGTTAATTTATAGGACAGAAGAGCAAAAGGACAAATATGGGGAAGGCGTTTTGCCGGAGCTGTGTTTGTTCTTTTGTTCTTCTGTCTTTTTTGTTTTTGTCTTCCATGCTTCCATTCTTTTGCCAGCTTGTTGGCACAGTTTTGCCTCCTTGTTGGCAAGGCCTTGTCATCAGCTTGGCAAAGTCTTGCCATTACTTTGGCAAAACCGTGTCGGTGCTATGTCTATGCCTTGGCAAGGTATTCTCTGATTACCATGACTTTTTCATTTTTAATAAATATGAACGAGGAGCCGCGGATACGGAAAGCAGGTGACTCAGGTTGCGGTGTGGGGCTGATGCTGGTGCTGGTGGTGTGCGAGGAAGTGTGATATACTATTGTAGGAATTGCCGGCATTTTCTCCGTTTTATCTTTATATACCGTTGAAAATCGCTACCTTTGCAGCTCTTAACGATAAATTCATTGACACTATGATATCTGTAGAAGGACTGAAGGTAGAATTTAATGCCACTCCTCTGTTCGAAGACGTCTCTTATGTTATCAATAAGAAAGACCGTATAGCTCTTGTCGGCAAGAATGGTGCCGGTAAGTCTACCATGCTCAAGATATTGGCTGGCATTCAGCAGCCCACTGCCGGTGTTGTTGCCGTTCCCCGCGAATGTACTATCGGGTATTTGCCCCAAGTGATGATACTCAGTGACGAGCGTACTGTGATGCAGGAGGCCGAACTTGCCTTCGAGCATATTTTTGAGATGCAGGCTGATATTGAGCGTATGAACCTGCAACTTGCCGAACGTACCGACTACGACAGCGAGGATTACCAGAAACTGATTGACCGCTTCACCAACGAAAATGAACGTTTCCTGATGATGGGTGGTACCAACTACCGTGCCGAGATAGAGCGCACGCTTCAGGGGCTGGGCTTCAGCCGCGAGGACTTCGACCGCTCTACAAGCGAATTCTCCGGTGGTTGGCGCATGCGTATAGAACTTGCCAAACTGTTGCTTCGCCGTCCGGATGTGTTGCTGCTCGACGAGCCCACCAACCACCTTGATATCGAAAGTATCCAGTGGTTGGAGAACTTTCTTTCCACCCGTGCCAATGCGGTGGTGCTTGTCAGCCACGACCGTGCCTTTTTGAACAACGTCACTACGCGTACCATCGAAATAACTTGTGGACGCATTTACGACTATAAAGTGAAATATGATGAGTTCGTGGTGCTTCGCAAGGAGCGTCGGGAGCAGCAACTGCGTGCTTACGAGAATCAGCAGAAGCAGATACAAGATACGGAAGACTTTATCGAACGCTTCCGGTACAAGGCTACCAAAGCAGTGCAGGTGCAAAGTCGCATCAAGCAGCTTGAAAAGATAGAACGTATCGAGGTGGATGAAGAAGACAACTCCTCTTTGCGCCTGAAGTTCGTTTGCAGTAGTCGTAGCGGTAATTATCCTGTTATCTGCGAGGATATGGAGAAATCCTACGGTGAGCACGTTATTTTCCATGATGTGAACTTGACCATCAACCGTGGAGAGAAGGTTGCTTTTGTCGGCAAGAATGGCGAAGGTAAGTCTACGCTTGTAAAGTGTATTATGGGTGAGATTACGGATTATACCGGAAAACTTACACTGGGACATAATGTGCAGATTGGATATTTTGCCCAGAACCAGGCACAACTCTTGGATGAGAACTTGACTGTATTTGATACGATTGACCGCGTGGCCGTAGGGGATGTCCGTCTCAAAATCCGTGATATTCTGGGTGCTTTCATGTTCGGCGGTGAGGCTTCGGATAAAAAGGTGAAAGTGCTCAGCGGTGGAGAGCGCACCCGGCTTGCCATGATAAAACTGCTGTTGGAACCGGTGAATTTTCTGATTCTCGACGAACCGACGAATCATCTTGACATGCGCTCCAAAGATGTGCTGAAGGAGGCTGTTCGCGATTTTGACGGTACTGTGATAATAGTCAGTCATGACCGTGATTTCTTGGACGGACTTGCGACTAAAGTGTACGAGTTCGGTGGCGGACTGGTGAAGGAACATCTGGGAGGAATTTATGATTTCCTGCAAAAGAAGCAGATAGAGAGTCTGAATGAGTTACAGAAATCCCCTTCACTTTCCACTTCGCCCACTGCCGGAAAGGCGGCATCGGGCAGTGTCGGTGCAGAATCGGCCCAACCCTCGGCAACCAAACTCTCTTACGAGGAGCAGAAGGAGTTTAACAAGAAACTTAAGAAACTGGAACGCCGCGTTGCCGATTGTGAAGCGGAGATAGAGCAGACGGAGGCTGCCATTGCTATTCTTGAGGCCAGGATGGCTACACCGGAAGGAGCTTCGGACATGTCGCTTTATGAGCAGCACCAAAAACTGAAAGAGCAGCTTGACCGTGCGATGGAAGAGTGGGACGCGGCTACTGTAGAGTTGGAGAATCACTAACTGTTATATTTTATATATTTATGAAAGCAAATCATTTGTTACCTATTGCAGCGTTCTGTCTGATGACGGCATCCTGCAACACCGGCAAGCAGCAGGCTGAACTTACAGCAGGCATCCAGCTCGCCAATCTTGACACGACGGCTCTACCCGGAACTGACTTTTACCAATACGCATGTGGCGGTTGGATGAAGAACAATCCGATTCCTGCTGAGTACTCACAGTACGGCTCTTTTACTATCCTTGCAGAAAACAACCGTAAGCAGATTCAAGGACTGATTGAAGAACTTGCCGCCACCCAACACGAAGCCGGTAGTGTGGCACAAAAAATCGGTGACTTGTACAAAATCGTAATGGACAGCGTGAAGCTGAACAAGGACGGTGTAGCCCCCATCAAGGCTGAACTTGACCAGCTGGCTGCTTTGAAGGACAAGAAGGAGCTTTATGCTTTGCTGGGCGATATGCAGAAGAAAGGTATCATCGCCTACAACGTGCTGTATGTTGGCGCTGACGAAATGAACAGTAGCATGAATGCTGTACAGACCTATCAGACCGGGCTGAGCATGGGCGAACGCGAATACTATCTGGAAAACGATGAGGCTACTGCTAAAATTCGTGATGCTTTCCGCGCGCATGTACAGAAGATGTATCGATTGGCCGGTTTTGACGAGGCTACTGCCAAGAAAGGTATGGAGGTGGTGATGGATGTGGAAACATGTCTTGCCAAGGCTTTCCGCTCTCGTACGGAGTTGCGTGACCCGCATGCCAATTATAACAAAATGAGCATGGAAGAGCTGAAACAGAATTATCCTACTTTCGATTGGAATGCTTATTTGTCTGCCATGGGATTGAAGGATGTGAAGGAAATTATCGTAGGCCAGCCTGCTTCGCTGAAAGCTGCTGCCGATATTCTGGATACGTTGCCTATTGAACAGCAAAGCCTTTATCTGCAATGGAAATTGATTGATTCTGCCGCAAGCTTGCTGAACGATGCTATGGCAGAACAGAACTTCGACTTCTACAGCCGCACCATGAGCGGTACACAAGAAATGCAGCCCCGCTGGAAGAGAGCGGTAAGCACTGTAAGCAGTGCGCTGGGTGAAGCCGTAGGCCAGATGTACGTGGAAAAATATTTCCCTGCTGCTGCCAAGGAACGTATGGTTACTTTGGTGAAGAACTTGCAGGAAAGCCTGGGCGAACGTATCAAGAATCTTGCCTGGATGGGTGATTCTACCAAGGTGAAAGCTCTGGAAAAACTGGCTACCTTCCATGTGAAGATTGGTTATCCCGACACTTGGAAAGACTACTCCACGCTGGAAATCAAGGACGATTCTTATTGGGCAAACATGGAGCGTGCCAATGAGTGGGACCATGCCCAAATGATAGCCAAGGCCGGAAAGCCGGTGGATAAGGACGAGTGGCTGATGACTCCGCAGACTGTCAACGCTTATTACAACCCCACTACCAATGAAATCTGTTTCCCCGCCGGTATCCTGCAATATCCTTTCTTCGATATGAATGCAGATGACGCCTTTAACTACGGTGCCATCGGTGTGGTAATCGGCCATGAAATGACTCATGGATTCGATGACCAAGGCCGCCAGTACGACAAGGACGGTAACCTGAAAGACTGGTGGACTGCTGAAGACGCCAAGAACTTTGACGAACGTGCCCAGGTGATGGTAAACTTCTTTGATAGCATCGAGGTTGCTCCGGGCGTATATGCCAACGGACGCATGACATTGGGTGAGAATATTGCCGACCACGGTGGCCTGCAGGTTGCTTATCAGGCATTCAAGAAAGCTACGGCTACCAATTCGTTGCCGGTGTTGGATGGTTTCACTCCCGAACAGCGTTTCTTCCTGGCATACGCAGGTGTATGGGGCAACAATATCCGTCCCGAAGAAGTGCTGAACCGCACAAAAAGTGATGTGCACTCATTGGGCGAATGGCGTGTAAACGGTGCACTGCCGCAAATAGGTGCTTGGTATGAGGCATTTAATGTGACAGAAAAAGACCCGATGTTCTTGCCGGTAGAAAAACGTGTATCTATTTGGTAAACCAACAAAATAGCCCTTAAAAAAAGGCGGCAGACTGGAAACAGATGCCGCCTTTTTTAATTATACCTAATTTATTGTGTATGAATGTATGTATGAATAAACAAAATTTGTAACTTTGCACATCAAATACTAATATACGCATACTTTAATACGCAAATCCATGTCTGAAACAAAAAGAATCAAAACAGCTCTGGTATCAGTTTACCATAAGGAAGGTTTGGACGAAATCATTACCAAACTGCATGAAGAAGGTGTAGAGTTCCTCTCAACCGGTGGAACCCGTCAGTTTATAGAATCCCTGGGTTATCCCTGCAAGGCAGTGGAAGACCTGACTACATACCCTTCCATTCTGGGTGGACGCGTGAAGACTTTGCATCCGAAGGTTTTCGGAGGTATCCTTTGCCGCCGTGGACTGGAGCAGGATATGCAACAGATTGAAAAATATGAAATCCCCGAAATAGACCTCGTCATCGTTGACCTCTATCCGTTTGAGGCTACAGTTGCCAGTGGTGCCGAAGAACCGGCCATCATCGAAAAGATTGATATAGGTGGTATCTCCCTGATTCGTGCTGCTGCCAAGAACTACAATGATGTGGTTATCATCGCTTCGCAGGCACAATATCAGCCGTTCCGTGACATGCTGATGGAACACGGAGCCACTACTACCATCGAAGAGCGTCGTTGGTTTGCCAAAGAGGCGTTCGGAGTGTCTTCACACTATGATTCTGCCATCTTCAACTATTTTGATGGCGAGGAAAGTTCCGCTTTCCGTTGTTCTGCCAACAGCCAGAAGACTTTACGCTACGGTGAGAATCCGCACCAGAAAGGTTATTTCTATGGCAATATTGATGCTATGTTCGACCAGATTCATGGTAAGGAAATCTCTTATAACAACCTGCTCGACATCAATGCTGCCGTTGACTTGATTGATGAATTCAAAGATACTACTTTCGCTATCCTGAAACATAACAATGCCTGCGGGTTGGCTTCACGTCCCACTGTACTGGAAGCATGGAACGATGCGCTTGCCGGTGACCCGGTATCTGCTTTCGGTGGTGTACTCATCACGAACAGTGTGATAGACAAGACTGCCGCCGAAGAAATCAATAAAATTTTCTTTGAGGTGATTATTGCTCCCGATTATGATGTGGATGCGTTGGAAATTCTCGGTCAGAAGAAGAACCGTATTATCTTGGTTCGCAAGTCGGCAGCTCTGCCTAAGAAGCAGTTCCGCTCTCTGCTGAACGGTGTATTGGTTCAGGACCGCGACCTTAAGGTGGAAACTCCTGAAGAGTTGAAGACTGTAACCACAAAAGCTCCCACAGCCCAAGAAATTGAAGACATGCTCTTTGCAAACAAAATTGTGAAGAACAGTAAGTCGAATGCTATTGTGCTGGCAAAAGGCAAGCAACTGTTGGCAAGCGGTGTAGGTCAGACCAGCCGTGTGGATGCTTTGAAACAGGCTATCGAGAAAGCCAAGAACTTTGGTTTCGACCTGAATGGTGCAGTAATGGCGAGTGACGCGTTCTTCCCCTTCCCGGATTGTGTGGAGATTGCCGGTAACGAGGGAGTAACTGCTGTCATCCAGCCGGGTGGGAGTATCAAGGATGAACTCTCGTTTGAATATTGCAACGAACATGGTATTGCCATGGTAATTACCGGATTCCGTCATTTTAAGCACTAATTCGGATTTACGATTTGACGATTTACGATTTACGATTGAAGTTACATCGTAAGTCTGAATCTCAAATTGTAAACAAAAGGAATATCAATCGTAAATAGTTAAATCGTAAATATTAATGGGATTATTCTCTTTTACACAAGAAATAGCGATGGACCTTGGCACAGCCAATACCATCATCACCACGAATGGCAAGATTGTGGTGGATGAGCCTTCGGTGGTGGCCTTAGACCGTCGTACCGATAAAATGATTGCCGTGGGTGACAAGGCAAAGATGATGCATGAAAAGACCCACGAAAACATACGTACCATCCGTCCGCTGCGTGATGGTGTGATTGCAGACTTCTATGCTTGCGAGCAGATGATACGCGGACTTATCAAGATGGTGAACAACCGTAACCGTCTTTTCTCTCCGTCACTCCGCATGGTGATTGGAGTTCCTTCGGGCAGTACCGAAGTGGAGTTGCGTGCCGTGCGCGATTCTGCCGAGCATGCCGGCGGGCGCGACGTTTATTTGATTTTCGAGCCGATGGCCGCTGCCATCGGTATCGGTATCGACGTGGAGGCTCCCGAAGGCAATATGATTGTTGACATAGGTGGTGGCTCTACGGAAATTGCCGTTATCTCTTTGGGAGGTATCGTAAGCAACAACTCCATCCGTATTGCCGGTGATGACCTGACAGCCGATATTCAGGAATACATGAGCCGCCAGCACAACGTGAAGGTCAGCGAGCGTATGGCTGAGCGTATTAAGATTAATGTAGGTGCCGCCTTGACGGAACTTGGTGAAGATGCTCCCGAAGACTATATCGTTCATGGTCCGAACCGCATCACGGCATTGCCCATGGAAGTGCCGGTATGCTATCAGGAAGTGGCGCACTGCTTGGAGAAGTCTATTTCTAAGATTGAGACTGCCATCTTGAGTGCATTGGAGAATACACCTCCCGAATTGTATGCCGACATCGTCCACAACGGTATCTACCTTGCCGGCGGCGGCGCATTGCTTCGTGGCCTGGATAAGCGTCTGACTGATAAAATAAACATACCGTTCCACATTGCGGAAGACCCCTTGCATGCCGTTGCCAAAGGTACGGGCGTGGCATTGAAGAATGTTGACCGCTTCTCATTCCTGATGCGGTAATGCGGAATTTATTAAACTTTCTCATTAAATATAATTACTGGTTCCTCTTTCTTCTGTTAGAGGTAGCCAGTTTTATTTTATTATTTCGCTTCAACCATTACCAGCAGAGTGTGTATTTCACCTCTGCCAATGGCGTGGCAGGGAAGGTTTATGAGCTATCGGGTGGCATCACTTCTTATTTTCATTTGAAGACGGTCAATGAGGACTTGCTCGACCGTAATATGTGGTTGGAACAGCGACTTTCCTTTCTGGAAAATGTATTGAAAGAAAAAGGATTGGACTCCGCCAGACTGTACAGTATGGAACGGCTTGCTCCTACGGAGTATCAGGTATTCAAGGCGAATGTCATAAAGAACAGCCTGAACAAGGCTGATAATTACATCACTTTAGACCGTGGAACGACGGAAGGTATCCGTCCTGAGATGGGAGTGGTGGATGCCAATGGCGTGGTGGGTATTGTGTATAAGACCTCTCCCCATTATTCGTTGGTCATTCCGTTGTTGAACAGCAAGTCGAGCATCAGCAGCAAGATTGTGGGCAGTGA
This sequence comes from Bacteroides sp. L10-4, assembly GCF_013373675.1. Taxonomy (NCBI): domain Bacteria; kingdom Pseudomonadati; phylum Bacteroidota; class Bacteroidia; order Bacteroidales; family Bacteroidaceae; genus Bacteroides; species Bacteroides sp. L10-4. The sequence goes on along the minus strand of NZ_JABXJH010000016.1, from coordinate 35,457 downwards.
TTATTTCGGTTATCTGAAATGGGAGGGAGGTGACTCCCGTTTTGCCTATCTGAAGGATTTACCCCGGCATGCTGAATTCAATCTGGGAGATACGGTAGTGACCAGTGGTTATTCTACGGTGTTTCCCGAAGGTGTCATGGTGGGGACGGTGGATGATATGTCCGATTCGCACGACGGGCTTTCCTATCTGTTGAAGATAAAGCTGGCTACGGACTTTGGAAAGCTGAGCAATGTGCGTGTCATATCCCGCACCGGGCAAGCTGAGCAAAAGGCATTGGAAGCAAAGGGGGAAGAGTAGTAATTGGTGATTGATGATTGATGATATATCGTTTAGCGTAAAAAAAGATAGCATTGTTAGTTAATTATCTGCATAAAATAGGATGGTTCATAGGCTTGGTACTGTTGCAGGTACTGATATTGAACAATGTGCATATAGCAGGATATGCCACTCCATTTCTGTACATTTACCTGATATTGAAGTTTGAGTCGGACACTCCCCGCAATGCGTTGATGTTGTGGGCATTTTTCTTGGGCTTGGCTGTCGATGTCTTTTCCGACACGCCGGGGATGAATGCTGCTGCTACGGTGTTCCTGGCTTTCTTGCGTCCCGTTTTCCTGCGCTTATTCGTGCCTCGTGACACGCTGGATACACTGGTTCCGGCTATCCGTACAATGGGGATTCTTCCTTTTCTGAAATATTTGGTTGTGAGTGTGCTGATACATCACGGCTTGTTGCTTGCCCTCGAATTTTTCTCTTTTGCCCATATCGGTACGCTGTTGTTGAGAATCGTGACAAGTACCCTGCTTACTGTGACCTGCATTATGGCTGTTGAGGGGATAAGAAAGAAAGGATAAAGGGATTAAGGATTAGGAGTTGATGAAAGATTATACATTAGAAAAGCGGAAATATGTAATCGGGGCGGCGGCTATTGTCATCGTTATTATTTACGTGTTCCGGTTGTTCGACTTGCAGATTATGACCGATGACTACAAGAAGAATGCCGACAGCAACGCTTTTCTGAACAAGATACAATATCCCTCGCGCGGGGCTATCTACGATCGTAACGGTAAGTTGCTTGTGTTTAACCAGCCGGCATACAACATTACGTTTGTTCCGCGGGAGGTGATACAGTTGGACACGCTCGACCTTTGCAGCGCCCTGAACATCACCCGTGAACAGTTTGACAAACGGATGAAGGACGTCAAGAACCGTTGGATGAATCCCGGTTATTCCAAATACACCCATCAGGTGTTTATGACGCAACTTTCTGCCGAGGAGTGCGGTGTGTTTCAGGAGAAGCTGTTCAAGTTTCAGGGTTTCTATATTCAGCGGCGCACCATCCGCCAATATACTTATAATTCTGCCGGACATGCGTTGGGGGATATTGCTGAGGTGTCCAAGCGTGATATAGAGAACGATGATTACTATATCCGTGGTGACTATATAGGCAAGCAAGGCATCGAGAAGTCTTATGAAAAGTACCTGCGTGGAGAAAAAGGGGTGGAAATCCTCTTGCGTGATGCCCATGGACGTATTCAGGGGCGCTACATGAATGGACAGTTGGATCGTCCTTCCGTGCCGGGCAAGAATTTGACCTTGGGGTTGGACATAGACTTGCAGATGCTGGGCGAACGCCTGCTGCAGAATAAAATCGGTGCAATCGTGGCCATCGAACCGGCTACGGGCGAGATTCTCTGTATGGTTTCTTCGCCTTCCTTCGACCCTCATCTGATGATTGGGCGGCAACGTGGAAAAAATCACCGGATGTTGCAGATGGACAAGCGGAAACCTTTGCTGAACCGTGCCATTATGGGGGCATATCCTCCGGGTTCTACTTTCAAGACGGCTCAGGCGCTGACGTTCCTTCAGGAAGAGATTATTCATGAGGATTATCCGGCTTATCCTTGTGCGCATGGCTTCAACTATGGAAGTTTGCATGTAGGATGCCATGCGCATGGCTCCCCGTTGCCACTGGTACCTGCCATCGCCACTTCGTGTAACTCTTATTTCTGCTGGGGGCTGTTCCGTATGTTCGGTGACAAGAAGTATGGTTCGCCACAGAATGCGATTACGGTATGGAAAGACCACATGGTGTCGCAGGGGTTCGGCTATCGGCTCGGTACCGATCTTCCTGGTGAGCAGCGTGGCTTTATTCCCAATGCCCAATTTTATGATAAGACGTATCGGGGCTCTTGGAACGGGCTGACAGTTATCAGTATCTCCATCGGGCAGGGTGAGATTACCGCTACTCCGTTGCAGATTGCTAATTTGGGTGCGACCATTGCCAACCGGGGACATTTCATCACTCCGCATATCGTAAAGGAGATAGAGGACAATGAGCTCGACACTCTTTATCGTAATCCCCGCTATCCCATTGTCGACCGTGAGTATTATGAGATGGTGGTGAAGGGTATGCGTGCCGCCGTTACGGGAGGGACATGCCGTGTGGCAGGTGCTATCTTGCCCGGTATAGAGGTGTGTGGTAAGACGGGTACGGCGCAGAACCGTGGCAAAGACCATTCCGTTTTCATGGGCTTTGCCCCGATGGATAATCCCAAGATAGCCATTGCGGTGTATGTGGAGAACGGTGGTTTCGGTGCTACGTATGGAGTGCCTATCGGTGCAATGATGATGGATCAGTACCTGCATGGAAAACTGTCGCCCGAGAACGAGATACGGGCAGAAGAATTCAGCAACCGTGTGATACTCTACGGTGATGAGGAGAGATGATGGAGAGGAATCAAGGATGAGTAACTCCAATCGTAAATTGTAAATCGTAAAATAGTGAATAAATTGGTGACGCGGAAAGATAGTATGTGGAAATCATTGGACTGGGTGACGATTGTCGTTTACCTGCTGCTGATTGTATTCGGCTGGTTCAGTGTCTGTGGAGCGAGTTATGATTATGGTGACCGTGACTTTCTGGACTTCTCCACCCGTGCCGGCAAGCAGTTCGTCTGGATTATATGTTCCTTCGGGCTGGGGTTTGTATTGCTGATGCTGGACGATTCCCTCTATGACATGTTCTCCTACCTTATATATATAGGGCTGATGCTGTTGCTGATTGTCACGATATTCATTGCGCCCGACACGAAAGGATCGCGGTCGTGGATTATCCTGGGACCGGTCAGTTTGCAACCGGCGGAATTTGCCAAGTTTGCCACGGCGCTGGCGCTGGCCAAGTATATGAGTGCCTACTCGTTTACGATGAAGAACTGGAAAAGCTCCCTTATGCTGGCTTTTTTGATTCTCTTCCCCATGTTGCTGATTATCCTGCAGCGGGAGACGGGTTCGGCATTGGTGTACTCTGCATTTTTTCTGATGCTTTATCGGGAGGGAATGCCGGGCGTGGTGCTCTTTTCGGGTATATGTGCGGTGGTCTACTTTGTAGTGGGCATCCGTTTTGATGCGGTAATGATTGCCGATACGCCGACGCCTATCGGAGAGTTTGCCGTACTGCTGATGGTGCTGCTCTTTGCCGGAGGCATGGTGTGGGTTTATAAAAAGCGTTGGGAACCCACGCGGAATATCATCGGTGGTTCGTTGGGACTGCTACTTGTGGCTTATCTGACTTCGGAATACGTGGTACCCTTCAACTTGGTGTGGGTACAGTGGGGGCTTTGTGCACTTGTTGTCGGGTATCTTATCTTTCTTTCTTTAAGCGAGCGCCATTTATCTTATTTTCTAATCGGGCTGTTTGCCTTGGGTTCGATAGGTTTTCTCTACTCCAGCGACTACTTCTTCAATAAAGTGCTGGAACCTCATCAGCAGATACGTATCAAGGTGGTACTTGGCATGGAGGAGGACCTTGCAGGCGCCGGCTATAACGTAAACCAGTCGAAGATAGCCATTGGCTCCGGGGGCCTGACCGGCAAAGGTTTCTTGAACGGTACGCAGACAAAGCTGAAGTATGTGCCGGAGCAAGATACGGACTTCATCTTTTGCACCGTGGGCGAGGAGGAAGGATTCGTAGGGTCTACGGCTGTACTGTTACTGTTCCTTATTCTTGTCTTACGGCTGATTGCTGTGGCCGAGCGGCAGCAATCTCCCTTTGGCCGGGTATACGGCTACTCTGTGCTTAGCATATTCTTATTCCATTTATTCATCAATATAGGTATGGTGCTGGGACTGACTCCTGTTATCGGTATCCCATTGCCTTTCTTCAGTTATGGAGGTTCGTCTCTTTGGGGGTTCACTATCCTGTTGTTTATTTTCCTACGGATTGATGCGGGACGTAATCGCCGAATTTAGTTGTGATTCCGTTTTCTTGTGGAATATGCGAATGGGCCTGATTATCATTACATTGCATTTACACATTGTTTACATGAGGCAAGAGGGTCAGTTATGAGAGCTCGTCAGTTTCCCCTTCGAGGAGATGTGAGTGGGAGACTGAGACAGTTGTTAGAAAAGGTAATAAAGCAGAATAGGGAGCTCCTATCTCTTCAGTTTGATGCCGATGTCATTGATTCCTTGCAGTCTGTCGTCCGGTAGCGTATAGGCCACCTTAAAAAGGTAGGTGCCGGGTTTGCCGATTCGAATGCTTCCTGCGGAAACGGCAGTCTGATAGAGACCTCCCCAGCCATCACCTTTCCAGACTCCTTCTTTGTCTGCCAGAATTAGCTGTATGGTGTCTGCAGGTGCCGGGATGGAATCTGGGGTGGTGTAGCAGATGGATAGAGGCAGGTTTTGATAAGGGTAGTTGTTTCGGTTGCGCACTTCCAAAGACAGTTTGTAATAGGTCAGTGAGTCGGTGACCTTCACGTCGAAAGAGAGTGTGTCTTTGCGCAACCAGCCTTCGGTGGGGAGGGATTGGAAGGAATGGTATACAGTCTGTTTGTCGCAAGCGCTCAGCAGGCTTGCGGCAAACAGTAGTATGATACCTTTCAGGCAGAGATTTCTATTCTTGAGTCGGTTTGTCATTTTGGGCAGGTCTTTCACCTTGAGGTTTAGGCTTATTGTTACGGGGCGGACGACGGTTGTTATTGTTCCTTTGTTGACGTTCGCCTTGTTGCTGGTCACCCTGTTTGGGGGCTTGCCGGTCTTGTTTTTGCCTCGGTTGCCGGTCTTGCCAGGATTGTTCTCTCTGACTGTTGGCTTGGGGAGCACTCTGTTGCGGACGACCGTTTCCACTCTTTTTCTTTTTCCTGTTACGGTTGTTGTTGCTGTTTTCGCCACCGTTGCCGTCACCGCCACCCTTGCCTTTACGGTTACGGTCAAAGCGGGTGAGGCTCTCTTGTTCCAGCAAGTCTACCGGCTTTTTAGGTTCGGAGCGATGGTTTTCTTCTGTCAGGCTGTCGGGCTTGATGCCGCGTCTGTTCAAGCCGATGACCTCAAAAGCCCGTCTGCCGCTGATGGTCACCAGGTTGGCGGGGATATTCTTGTCGCTCGAGTAGGTTATCAGATTGCTCAGGATGTCAGCCTTGAAGAAGAAGAACTCGCCATCCTTCGTTTCCAGGGTAATCTCACGTGAGGGCAGACGCTTTTGTGCTTCCACGTAACAGTCCACTTCGTAGTTGAGGCAGCATTTCAGCTTGGCGCATTGGCCGGCAAGCTTCTGCGGATTCAGGGATATGTCTTGGAAACGCGCCGCGCTGGTAGATACCGATACGAAGGAGGTCATCCAGGTGGCGCAGCAGAGTTCGCGTCCGCAAGGACCGATGCCACCGATGCGTCCTGCTTCTTGGCGGGCGCCTATCTGTTTCATCTCGATGCGTACGTGGAAGGCGTCGGCAAGAACCTTGATGAGCTGGCGGAAGTCCACCCGCTCGTCGGCGATGTAGTAGAAGATGGCCTTGTTGCCGTCTCCCTGATATTCCACGTCGCCAATCTTCATGTTGAGGTCGAGGTCCAAGGCTATCTGACGCGAACGTATCATGGTTGAGTGTTCGCGGGCTTTAGCCTCGTTGTACTTCTCCATATCCACAGGTTTCGCCTTGCGGTAAATGCGTTTGATGTCTGCCTCGGACTTGATATTGGTCTTCTTCATTTGTAGCGGTACGAGTCGTCCGGTCAGGGTTACCACACCGATGTCATGTCCGGGGGTGGCTTCTACGGCTACGATGTCGCCTTTCTCCAGAGGTATCTTGTTGCTGTTGCGGAAATAACCCTTGCGAGTATTCTTGAACTGAACCTCTACCAGCTCACTTTCATTGGCATTGCCCGGAATGTCTGCCAGCCAGTCGTAGGTGTTCAGTTGCTTGTCCTGCCTGCCGCAACTCTTGCAGCACAGGCCTCCGCTTCCGTTATGTAGTTTAAATTCCATCATCTGATTTATTTACTATTTGACTATTTACTATTTGATACTTTGCATTTCATTGTTTTGCCACCTTTCATTGTTTCAACAGCACAATCATCTTTAGCGAGAAGTCGAAGAACACCATGCGGGCGTTTACGTTCTGCTCGATGTGGCGTTGTGCCTCACTTAGTTCGTCCATGATACCCATGACATTCCGTTCGTTGACAAAGGGGGCGAAACGGGTGGCGAAGTTTTGTTCGGGCAACGTCATGTAGTTCATCTCCTTACGATGCAGGTTGTAGATGAAGTTCTCGCGGGTCATACGCTGGCAGTAGTCCAGGAAGTTTTTCTGCCGTTCGCGTCCCATGGCGGCAAGTTGCTCGCTCCATTGTTTCATTTCCCGTATCTTGCGCTGGTAGGAGAGACGCATCAAGCTGACAAAGAGATTGAAGAACAGTTCGTTCTCCTCATTCAGGTGGATGGTTTCCAGCGCTTTGATGAAGTCGCCGTTTGCCAGATGGGCTATCGTCTCGCTGTCGTGGGGCTGCACTCCGTATTTCTGCTGCAGGGCTTCGGCTATGTCGGCTTCTTCAATCTTGGGGATGTTGAAGCGCTGCGTGCGGCTGAGGATGGTAGGCAGTATCATTTCCGGAGCTTCGGAGATGAGGAGAAATATCGTTCTTTCGGGTGGCTCTTCCAGTAGCTTCAGTAGCTTGTTGGCGCAGACCTCGTGCATTTTTTCGGGTAGCCATACGATGGTCACTTTGTAGCCTCCTTCGCTGGACTTCAGGCTGAGTTTGCGAGTTATCTCATCACTCTCTTTGGCGTAGATGATGGCTTGTCCGTTTTCGGCATCCATTTCGTTCAGCCAATGGTTCAGCCCGAAATAGGGACTGTTCAGCAGAAGGCGTCGCCAGTTGGCGATATAATCGTCGCAGACTTCCTTTTTCCCTTTGGCGCTTTTGACGATAGGGTATACGAAGTGTACGTCGGGATGCACCAGCTTGTTCCATTTCACGCAGGAAGGGCAGGTGCCGCATGCATCGGTTTCCGTCCGGTGGGGACAGCAGAGATAGCGGGCATAGGCAAGTGCCAATGGGAGTTTTCCTACTCCGGCAGAGCCGCAGAAAAGTTGTGCGTGGGGGATGCGTCCTTCCTGCACTTCTTGTATCAGCCTTTGTTTGGCTGCCTCTTGACCTATTATCTCCTTGAAACTGAACACGGGTTAATTAGTTATGAGTTATTACTTGTGACACTGCCAGTTGCCAATTGTCAACTATCAGTCATCCATTGTTTAGTAGATTTGTTTGGCTACTTCCCTGATGCTGTCTGTGGCTCCTACCGAGTAGAAGTGGAGGCTTGGGACGCCATGGGCTATCAGCTCTTTGCACTGCTGCACGCACCATTCGATACCCACTTGCTGAGTTTCCGCATCGGTGTTGCACTTCAGAACCTCTTGGGTCAGTTCCTCGGGAAGGTCGACTTTGAAAGTCTTTGGTATCATGCTGAGTTGTGACAGCTTCTTGAAGGGCTTGATGCCCGGGATAATCGGGATGGTGACACCGGCTTGACGGGCGCGCTTCACGAAGTCGAAATATTTCCGGTTGTCGTAGAAGAGCTGGGTCACGGCATACTCCGCACCCATTTCCATTTTCTTCTTCAGCCAGTGGATGTCAGTATCCATATTGGGAGCTTCTTCATGCTTTTCCGGATAGCATGCCACACCGTATGAAAACGGGGTATTGGTGACTTTCATCTCGGAGCCGTCCACAAAGATGCCTTTGTTGAAGTTATTGATTTGTTCCTGTAGTTCGATGGCGTGGTGATAACCGTTGCCCACGGGGATAAACGAGGATTCGTGCTTTGCCTTGTCCCCACGAAGTACCAGCAGGTCGGTGATGCCGAGGAATTGCAGGTCGAGCAGCACGTACTCCGTCTCCTCGCGGGTGAAACCGCTGCAAAGGATGTGCGGTACCATGGTGATGTTGTATTTATTCTGGATGGCAGCGGCTACGGCTACGGTTCCGGGGCGGCGGCGCAGGCGGTTTCGCTGGAACAATCCGTTGCCGAGGTCTTTGTACACATATTCGCTGCGGTGCGTGGTGATGTTGATATATTTAGGGTCGAATTCCCGTAACGTATCTATGGTCTGATACAGCTTTTCGATGCCCGTACCTTTCAGTGGTGGCAATATTTCAAAGGAAAAAGCTGTTCTTTCGTTACTGTTTATCAGGTCGATTACTCTCATTTCTTTTTCGTTATCTTTGTCCGGTTGGCAAGAAACTTGCACATTGGGAACAAAAATACGAAAAAGAAATGAGAAATGCCGGAATTGCCGGCTATTCTTTTATACAGCGAATGGAAAGGGCTTTATAATAGGGCTTGCCGGTGACATGGGCGGTGCTTTTGACAAACTCGTTGCTTTCGCCGAGAAAGTAAAAGGTGCTTTCCGAAAGTGTATGCTTTGTGTAGTCCCAACTCCAAAAGGCGGTCATCTTGTTTGGGCTGTTGTGGCTCTTGTTGTACCACATTCCTACGGGGAAAGCATTGAATCGGGTATGGTTGTTGACGGGGACAACTTCGCCGGATACCATTACCTGCCATTCTCCTGCTTTTAGTATGGAGGTATCGTTGTCGGTGTAGTTTTTCAGTTGCTCCCAGTCTGCATCCGATGGAATTTTCCAGCCTTCGGGAGCCAACTCTCCTGCCAGTATGGCTTCTCCATTGTAAAAATAAATATCATATTTGTCCGGCTTGTAATATCCGGCTTTGTCCGTTCCCAAGTCAATCTGTTTTTTCAGGGGAGTTCCGTCACGGTAGGTGGTGGCATGAAGCTCTCCACCCATCCAGTATTGGGCTCCAATCTTGACAATGGGGTATTCGGTAGACACTCCTTTTCTGATGTCTCGAAGGGTGTAGCATGCCACATTCACTTTGATGGCGTTTTCCGGCTTTTCCAGAAGCAGCTTATGGTTGTTGTCTATATAGAGCTTATCTATGCCGGTAGATTTCCCTTTTGTGTAGGTAAATCCATAGTCGTCTGTATTCCAGCTTATTCTTCCTCCGCAGATGCTGTCTTTACGGTCTGCGAGTTGTAGGATGATTCCATTGCTCAGGTCGGTCTCTTCATTTTCACCTATGGGATAGGCTATAATGGCTCTGGAAGTCAATGACGCTGATTTGAGATATTCCCTACATACTTCTGCAACGGGTACTCCTTCGTGATAAATTCTGTATACATTTGAAAGAGAAAAGGAGAGAGCGGAGATATGTATGGCAGTGTAATCTTCCATATTGTCGGTGTCAATGGGAGGGAGGCTGCTCCATTCCTTGATTTTTCCGGCAAAGCTGCTCAGTACGTTGCTGTTGCTCTGCATGGCTGATATGTTGATGGTACATTGGGTGCTGCTGTTCATTTCCACGTCGGGTATTGCACAACTGTATATACGTCCGTTCCACTCCATAATGAAGGATTGTTTGCCGTCGTTTATCGTTTGGGGTATGATGATGAATTCCTTGCCGGTAAGTTTGTTGTCTTTGACGTTCCACTCGCCGGAGGCTATGATGTCTTGTGTTCCTGCAAGATTACTGAAAGTCCCGTCCTCCAGATTATAATCGGCCGAGGTCTTGAGCCCGGTTGCGATGATGCGCGGATTGGCTTTCAGCAAATCATTGGCGGAGTTGCTTGCGTCAGGAGTCAAAGAAATTGCCAGTTTGGACAGCTTGTGCTGGAACTCCAAGGTTACAGATTTGGTCTTATTGGTGATTCCTTGCGCTTTGGCTACCAAAAAGTCACTTTGTGCGCGGTTCTTCTCATTGCTTTGGTCTGTCTGTACGGATACGGGAAGGACGGACGTACCGGTGGCTACCCCTTCGGTTTGGTAAGGGTGGTAACTGATAAAGTCCAGTGGTACATCTCCTTCCGGATAGAATACTGTCTTTTTGGCAACCAGTGTGGAGCCTTCCGTATATTCCAGAACCAGATTGTCAATATACCGTTTTCCCTTGATGGAGCCGGAGGAAGTGGTTGCAAACAAACCCATTCTGTCTCCTTTTTCAAAGGTGGTGTTTGTGACCTTGGTGTTTGCCTTTTCCATTTTGATAGAGAACGTAATAGGTATCGTCCCTTCCTTAATTTCCACTTCTGGTTCTTCATCAATCCGATTCACACAAGCTGTATTTCCTAAGGACATGCAGCAGAATAAAGAGGCTGCTAAGACTCCTTTTGCAAGAATAAGTTTTTTCATTGTATTATTATTGCGGGGCAACGGTTTTTCCGCTTTCCCAGTTATACTTAATAGACCTTGTCTTAACTTAAAATGAGGATTTAGCAGAGCTATAACTGGTATGGAAAAGTCTTTTACGCTTTTGAATGCTAATTATCGGCATCATGCTTGATGCTGCAGTGCTTTTAAATCTTGTTTTTTAATAATTTTTATAAGGTTCGGGTGCAAATATAAGGAAACGTGTTAAATAAAGAGGGATAAATCAATAAAACTTTTATAGTTTATTTATCACACTCTGATTTTTTGCCTAACTTTACACGCTAAAATCATAGACAGTAATAAGTTAAACCATAGATATAAGCTCATGCCTTTAAATTTACCCGATAAACTACCTGCTATCGAGTTGCTGAAAGAAGAGAATATTTTTGTTATTGACAATTCCCGGGCAACCCAGCAGGATATCCGTCCGTTGCGTATCGTTGTTCTGAACCTGATGCCGCTAAAGATTACGACGGAAACGGACTTGGTGCGTCTGCTTTCCAATACTCCGCTTCAGGTGGAAATATCGTTCATGAAGATAAAAAGCCATACTTCCAAGAACACTCCGATGGAGCACATGAAAGCGTTCTATACGGACTTTGACAAGATGCGCGATGAAAAGTACGACGGCATGATTATCACCGGTGCTCCGGTAGAACAGATGGATTTTGAGGAGGTGACTTATTGGGATGAGATTACCGGGATATTCGACTGGGCACGTACGCATGTCACCTCTACTCTCTATATCTGCTGGGCGGCGCAGGCAGGGCTCTATCATCATTATGGAGTGTCGAAGCATGCACTGGATAAGAAGATGTTCGGTATCTTTGAACATCGTACCCTGCAGCCGTTGCATCCCATTTTCCGAGGATTTGATGATATGTTCTATGTGCCGCATAGCCGTCACACGGAAGTGCGCCGGGAAGATATACTGAAGATTCCGGAATTGACGTTGCTTTCCGAGTCGGAGGATGCCGGTGTATATATGGCAGTGGCCCGTGGAGGGCGTGAGTTCTTCGTGACCGGCCATTCGGAATACTCTCCGTTGACGCTGGACACAGAGTATCGACGTGACTTGAATAAGGGCCTGCCCATCGAGATGCCCCGTAACTACTATGTGGACGATGACCCGGACAAAGGAGTGCTGGTGCGTTGGCGCGCCCATGCCAATTTGTTGTTCTCCAATTGGCTGAATTATTTCGTATATCAGGAGACGCCGTATAATATCAACGATATAGAATGAGTCGTGAGTAATTTGTAACTGAACAAATGATAAAACAACGTAAAATAGAGCTGCTGGCTCCTGCCAAGAATTTGGAGTGTGGCATAGAAGCCGTGAATCATGGAGCGGATGCGGTCTACATCGGTGCACCCAAGTTCGGTGCGCGTGCCGCTGCCGTCAACTCTTTGGAGGATATTGCAGTCTTGGTGGAGCATGCCCATTTGTATAATGCCCGTATCTATGTGACGGTCAATACCATTCTGAAAGAAGAAGAGCTGAAGGAGACGGAGAGGATGATTTGGGAATTGTACCGCATCGGGGTGGATGCGCTGATTGTGCAGGACATGGGGATTACGCGGCTGAATTTGCCACCCATCCCGTTGCATGGCAGCACACAGATGGATAACCGTACGCCGGAGAAAGTACGTTTTCTTGCCGATGCCGGTTTCCGTCAGGTTGTGCTGGCACGCGAGTTGTCGTTGCAGGAGATACGCGGTATCCACGAGGCTTGTCCCGATGTGCCGCTCGAGGTTTTTGTACACGGGGCTCTTTGTGTCAGTTATAGCGGGCAGTGCTATGTCAGCCAGGCCTGTTTCGGACGGAGTGCCAACCGGGGGGAATGTGCGCAATTCTGCCGTTTGCCCTTCAGCCTGGCAGATGCCGATGGCAAGACCATTGTGCACGACAAGCATCTGCTTTCTTTGAAAGACCTCAACCAAAGCGAGGTGTTGGAAGAACTGCTGGATGCCGGAGCCACTTCCCTGAAGATAGAAGGCCGTTTAAAGGATGTGACCTATGTGAAGAATGTGACGGCGGCTTACCGTAGGAAACTAGATGCCATCTTTGCCCGTCGCAAGGAATATGCCCGTGCTTCTTCAGGCACCTGCCGTTTTGATTTCCGGCCACAGTTGGACAAGAGTTTCAGTCGTGGTTTCACTCATTATTTCCTGCAAGGAAGAGGAGGGGAAATTACTTCATTCGATACGCCCAAATCTTTGGGAGAAGAGATGGGCACCTTGAAGGAGCAGCGCAGAGGCTATCTCACTGTGGCCGGTGTAAAGCCTTTCCACAACGGAGACGGTGTCTGTTTTCTGGATGAGCAGGGACGTTTGCAAGGTTTCCGTATCAACCGGGTGGATGGCAACAAGCTCTATCCGGCAGGGGAAGTGCCTCGTATCAGACCGCGTACCCGGCTTTATCGTAACTTCGACCAGGAGTTTGAACGTGCCCTTACCCGTAAATCTTCCGAACGTAAAATAGGTGTTTGTTGGGAGTTGGCAGATACTTCTTTCGGATTCAGCCTGACGGCTGCGGACGAAGATGATAACCGCGTGACACTCTCTTTCCCTTATCCGAAGGAGTTGGCACGTACACCGCAGGCGGATAACCTGCGCAGCCAACTGGTTAAGTTGGGAAATACCCCTTTCGAGGTAGCCGGGCATCTGTCAGAAGAGGCGTCGGGTATCAGGCTCAATCTTTCTGCGAACTGGTTCCTTCCTGCTTCTGTGGTGGCAGACTGGCGCCGGCAGGTGATAGATAAGCTGATTGTGGCCCGGCGTGTTACTTGTCGTCGTGAGCTGGCCGTCTGGAAACCGACAAGCCATGTTTTCCCGGCTACTTCGCTGACCTATTTGGGCAATGTGATGAACAGTGCTGCCCGGAGTTTCTACCATGAGCATGGACTTTCGTCTATAGCGCCTGCCTACGAGGTGCAAGCGGTTCCGGATGCTGTACTCATGTTCTGCAAGCATTGTCTGCGTTTCAGTATGGGATGGTGTCCCACCTATCAGAAAGGACATTCTCCTTATAGAGAACCGTATTATTTGGTTGGAACGGACGGCAAGCGCTTCCGTTTGTCGTTTGACTGCAAGAATTGCCAGATGAAAGTCCTTGCTCATCAAGAACCGCTTTAATGAAAAATGAGGTGTTACTAACAAATGCTTGAAAATGAGTAGTGAGGAACGGAAATGTAATAAAAGGCTGGCAAATGACCGGTGCCGGGAAGCGGGTAGAGACAAGCATCCTTTGCGCTCACTGCGTCCTCTCCTGTTCTTCATTCTTTATTTTTCATGCTTCATAGCTTTAGTTTCCTGCCATTATCCCCGTCCTAATCTTGAAGATGAGAATCTGTCTAAGGAAACGCGTGATTCGCTGACTTGTCTTTTTGAGCGGCATTATACCTGGAACGCCAATCTGGAAGTGCTGGCGGATTCCGTGAATTTGGCTTGCCTGCCCGTGAAAGACTGCTATAACATGCTTCATCGGGGAGACCGCGTGGTTGTCGCGGAGTTTGCCATCCACCCTGCCGACAGCGTGGACAGTGTATGGGTGAAGCTTGCCCATTCGCAGGAGGTGCAGGGATGGCTGAGGGAGTCCGAGATGCTGCATGCTTTTATTCCTACGGACAGTATTTCGCAGGCCATCTACTTGTTCAGTGATACCCATGTCTCTTATTTCATCATGATTTTTGCCTTGTTCGTGGCGGTCTGGCTGTTCCATGCTTTCCGGCGCAAGCAGTTGAAGATGGTGTACTTCAATGACATAGACAGTCTCTATCCGTTGTTGCTATGCTTGCTGATGGCGTCTTGTGCCACTATTTATGAGTCTGTTCAGGTTTTTGCGCCGGAAACGTGGCAGCACTTCTACTTCAATCCTACTTTGTCTCCGTTCAAGGTGCCGCTTGTGCTTTCTGCTTTTCTGATGGGTTTCTGGTTGTTCATTGTGGTATTGCTGGCAGTGCTCGATGACTTGTTCCGCCAGCTTTCACCGGCAGCCGCCGTATTCTATCTGTTGGGGCTGGCCTCCTGCTGCATCTTCTGTTATTTCTTCTTTATCCTTGCTACATCCATCTATGTCGGATACTTGTTTTTGGCTGCTTTTGTATGGGTATTCTTCAAAAGGCTTCGTGTTTCGCTGCTGGCTTCACGCTATCGTTGCGGCAGATGCGGGCAGAAACTGAGGGAAAAAGGAGTCTGCCCGCATTGCGGAGCGATTAATGAATAAATCAGAATCTGCATCGCAGTTCTATCCCTGCCTGCACGGGACGTCCTTTCTGCATGAATCCGTTTCCCATACTCTCGAAATAGAAGGAGGCGTAATCTTTGTCGAGTGCATTACGTACCCAGAAGTCAATCTGTCCATGCCCTTTCTGGAAGCTGATGCGTCCGTTCAGCGTGCCGTAGAAGGCTTGGCTCACGTTGTTCTCTTCCGTCCAGTAGATACGTCCGGCGCCGGTATAGTTGGCGCTCAACCGGATACGGTCCAGCCAGCGTCCCGGACGGATGCGGAAGATGTACTGCCCGCCCACGTTCATGGTATGCTTGGGGACAAACGGTACATATTTGCCGTTGTAGCTCACTTCCTGGAGTTCTCCGTTGATACGGGCATTGCCGACGTACTCCTTGAAGGTGGCGTATGTATATCCGTAGCAGGCATTCAGCGTGAACGCGTCGGTCAGGGCAGCCTGCAGGCTTGCTTCGGCTCCGTAGCTCCGGCTTTTCCCGGCGTTTACAGTAATGCGTCCCAGTCCGCTTTCTGCGAATTTGGATATTTGCTGGTCGCGGGTGTCCATATAGAAAGCGGAGACATCGGCCAGCAGACGGTCTTCCCAAAGCGTGAGGTGCATACCTGCCTCGTAATTCCAGGTATATTCGGGCTTGTAGCGGGTTGCTTCACGTACTTCCGGTACCTTTTGTTTGATGGTGTTCACATCAATCATCAGGTTTATCATCTTCAGGTTCTCGTCCGCAGCGATGGCGTCTATCATCGAATTGCTCAATACGCCGGTAATCAGGTCGGAGAACATCTGTATGTTGTATCCCCCCGAACGGTATCCTCGGGTTGCGGTGGCATATACATTGTTCCCTTTACTCCACTCGTATTGCAGGGCGAATTTGGGCAACAGCTGTACGTAGTCCGTCGACTCCTTTCCCTGATAGGCTGCATTGCCTCTCAGCGGCGAGGCGTTCTCAATGACGATAGGGAACGGCATACCTGGTTTGTTGACCGTCACCTTGAAGTCGAAATCGGTAGGAGTAGAGGCTGAATTATAGTCCATCCGTATCTTTTCATAATCCAGACGCAGGCCGACTGTAGCGGACAGTCCTTCTGTCAGCAGGTCGTTGAAGGTGGACTGGTGGAAGATGGCTCCGCTTAGTGTGGGTGTGTCGAAACTGCCGCTTACCCGCATGCTTTGGTCGTTGATGGTCAGGTGCATGTCCGGTGCTCCCGAAAGCCCGGCGAATACATTGTTCGCGTTTCCTTCTATCACCTGGTCGATGCCTTCCTTGTGGAACACGACCGGTCCGTCCGTGTGCAGCCATTGATAGAATCCGAAGGCACCGGTAGTCCATTGCCAGCGGCGGTTGGGCCTCGACTTGAGGACAACTTCCTCGGAGAGGGTGTTCATCTTCTGCCTCTGCTCGATGTTGAAGATGTTGGCGGGGCTGAAGTCCTGGTCCATGAACATGCGGTCTTTGAGGTATTGATAGCCGGTGACCATACTCAGAGTGAAGTTACGGGCTTGATATTCCAGGTTCAGTCCGGCATTCAGCAGGTTGCGGTAGTAACTGCTTGCCTCGTCGTTGGAGATTTTGCCGATGTAGGGTTTCAGTTCCTCTTTCTGTCCGGCAGGGGCCAGACTGCCCAGGTAAAAGTAGGGATATCCTCCTTGGTCGCTGTATTCGTAGTTGATGTTCAGGTCTGCCTTCCAGTTGTCCGAGGGGAGGTAGATGGCACGGAAGCGTCCGCCTGCCGATTGCCCCTTGTCGGCTTTCTCGTCTCTCACCGTGTTGCGGAAGAATCCTCCTTGGTAGTCGTAGAATCCTCCGGCAGAAAAGGCGAACCGTTCCGAAAGCCGGTGATAGTGGGTCAACGAGGTGTTATAGGCATTGTGCGTGCCTGCCCCCACGTGGAAGTCCGTTCCTTGGTAGGAGAAGGGGGATTTGGTGTGTACCTTTATCAGCCCGCCCATGGCATTGCGTCCGTAGAGCGTGCCTTGCGGACCGCGAAGCACGTCAATGCGCTCCACGTCGGCGTAGCTGAAGTCGAAGGCCGACTTGTCTATATAAGGAATGTTATCCACGTAAAGTCCTACCGAGGGAGTGTTGATGCGCGAACCTATGCCGCGGATATAGACAGCCGAAGTCAGTCGCGAGCCGTAGTCGGGGATAAACATATTGGGCACTACGGACGTCAGATTCTTGATGGAGTTTACTTGTGCGTTCTGCATGTCTTGTTGCGAAAGCAGGGTGACGGCAGCGGGCTGCTCGCGCAGTTTCCGGTTCTCTTTTGGGGCAGCAATGACGGTTATTTCCTCCACATCCACCACTTTCAAAGTGTCTGCCTCTTCGGCAAGTACATTGCCGGTTGCCAAAAGGCAGAAGACACCGGCTAAAATTCTATGTCTGTTCATAAACTGTTTTTTTGCGCTTGCAAAGTAAAGGGATTCTTGTGGAAGAGGCAATCCTCATTTATTAGGATTTCGTTCTTGGAGTGCCAATCATGAATCGTTCCATCACATAGAAAATATCGTTCCGTCATGGGGTAAAAATCGTTCCATCATGGTGGAACGATTTTTACCCCATGACGGAACGATTAAGTTTTAACATATAAGTATATTGATTGGGGCGGAGCCTTTCTGAAGAACTCCGCTTCTGATGTATTCCGGTTGTAGGATTATATTCTGTCGGCTTCCACATATCCATGCATGACTGCATAGATAGTCAGCCCGGATACGGACTTGATGCCCAGCTTCTCGGTGATATTCTTGCGGTGTGAGATGACGGTAGTCTGGCTGATGTTCAGTTTGTCGGCAATCTCCTTGTTGATAAGTCCTTTGATAATCAGCACCAGTACTTCTATTTCCCGGGCGGAAAGGTCGTGTCCGGCAGCTGTATTTACTGCCATATCCGAGTGTCTGGCAGGTGCCGGCTTTTCGTGGTTTTGTCTGTATTGGTTTCCGTATTGGCGCAGTTGCAGGATGTTCTTTGCCAAGTTTTGTTCGTCCTGATAGATGTTCAGCGTCGGCATGCCCGACAGTTGGGGAACGGTTTCACCATTGACCAGCACAATGGTTTTGGGCATGCGCTCCAGAAAGAAAGCGGTATGCTCGAAGTAAATCTGTGAAGAGATGAAGTAATGCACATACATGTCAGGTGTATCATCCATCAACTCACCAAAGGAACGGAAAGAGCGGATGACGGCTGTCGGGATGATTTCCTCCAGCAGGTTCTGCAGTCCCAGGCATGAGAGGGTGTTGGAGTCGACGATTGCTATTTCAGGAGTCATTCTCGTTTTTTGTTTCTGCAAAAGTACGGATTATTTTTATGAACGAAAAGAAAATCAAAACAGTGTCTCAGCCGAAGAAGGCCTTTGCCGCTTCCGCACACCGTTCGCCGTCAATTCCGGCAGACACAATGCCTCCGGCATATCCGGCGCCTTCTCCGCAAGGGAACAAGCCTTTTATGCGTATATGTTGCAACGTTTCTTTGTCTCTTGTTATGCGTACCGGTGCTGATGTACGCGTTTCCACTCCAATCATTACCGCCTCGTTCGTCAAGAAACCGTGGCTGTATTTTCCGAATAGCTGGAAACCTTTGCTCAGGCGTTCTGCAATGAAAGAAGGCATCCAGAAGTGGAGAGGTGAGGAAACCAATCCCGGTGCATACGAAGTTTCTGGCAGGTCGTAACTCAATTTTTTCTTAGTGAAGTCTGCCATTCTCTGCGCCGGTGCCGTCTGCTTCATATTGCCTTGTTGCCAGCAGAGGCGCTCCAGATATTCTTGAAAGTACATCATGCTTAATGGAGAATTGACTGTGGACAATTGACAATTAGCCGCACTGTCGTGCTCTATGTCTTCCGGTCGCAACTCCACTACCATTCCCGAATTGCTCCAACGGGAGCCGCGGTTGCTGGGACTCATTCCGTTGACTACAATCTGTTCGGGACCGCTGGCAGCGGGCACGACAAAACCGCCGGGACACATGCAGAAACTGTATACTCCCCGTCCGTCCACCTGGTTTACAAAGCTGTATTCGGCGGCGGGCAGATATTTTCCCCGTCCGTTCCGGTTATGATATTGTATCCGGTCTATCAAGGCAGCGGGGTGTTCCAGTCGTACGCCTACGGCAATGCCTTTGGCTTCAATCTCTATATTGTTGGCGGCAAGCCAGCGGTATACGTCCCGGGCGGAGTGGCCGGTGGCAAGTATCACCGGGCCGAGGAAGGTCTTGCCGGTATTCGTTTCAATGCCTTTGACTTCATCCTTCTCTATGAGCAGGGCGTCCATGCGTGTCTCGAAGTGAACTTCGCCACCGCATTCGATGATGGTGTTCCGCATGTTTTCGATGACACGCGGCAGTTTGTCCGTACCTATGTGCGGATGTGCATCTACCAGTATGGAAGTAGAGGCGCCATGTTGGCAGAAGACGTTCAGAATCTTGTCTACATTACCGCGCTTCTTGCTGCGTGTGTACAGCTTGCCGTCCGAGTAGGCGCCGGCGCCTCCCTCTCCGAAGCTGTAATTGGACTCCGGGTTGACGAGTTGTCGGCGGCCGATTTGCGCCAGGTCTTTCTTGCGTTCCCGCACGTCCTTTCCGCGTTCCACGATGACGGGGCGCAGACCGAGCTCTATCAGGCGCAGGGCGGCGAAGAGTCCTCCGGGACCGGCTCCCACCACTATCACTTGCGGTTTTCCTTCTACATTATTATATGGGGTATGTTGATATTCGTCCTCTTTCGGCATCTCGTTCAGATATGCCCGCACGTTGAGATTGATATAGATAGTCCGCTGACGGGCATCGATACTGCGCTTCAGGATGCGCGTGGCTGTTATTTCCCGTGCGTTCAGGCCTTTTTCGTGTACTAGGTAGTCTTTCAGGCGTTGCTCGTTTGCCGCAACTTCGGGCAATACGCGCAGTTGGTATTCTTGTATCATAATGATTATCCGAATAGGGCACGGAATGCTTCTTCCACCTTCCGCACCGGTATCAATTCCATTTTAATCTTTTTCGTGTTCAGTCCTTGCATGTTATACTTGGGAAGTATGAATCGCTTGAATCCAAGTTTTTCTGCTTCTCCGATACGTTGCTCTATGCGGTTGACAGGACGGATTTCGCCAGACAGACCTATTTCTCCCGCCATGCATACCTCCGGCTCTACGGCTGTGTCCATGTTGCTGGAAAGTATGGCACTGATGACAGCCAAGTCTATGGCAGGGTCGTTCACCTTCAGTCCTCCGGCAATGTTGAGAAACACGTCTTTCTGTGCCAGCTTGAAGCCTACACGTTTTTCCAATACGGCCAGCAGCATATTCATGCGGCGGATGTCGAATCCCGTGGCAGAACGTTGCGGGTTGCCATATACAGCGCTGCTGACCAATGCCTGCGTTTCGATGAGGAACGGCCTGACGCCTTCTATCGCCGAGGCAATGGCTATGCCGCTCATGCCTTCATGGTCCTGGCTCAGCAGCAGTTCGGAGGGGTTGCTTACCTGTCGTAATCCATCTTGCCGCATTTCGTAGATACCCAGTTCGGCGGTACTTCCGAAGCGGTTCTTGATGCTGCGTAGGATACGGTACATATAATGTTGGTCGCCCTCGAACTGGAGTACGGTATCCACGATATGTTCCAGTACCTTGGGACCGGCTATGCTGCCTTCCTTATTGATATGCCCGATGAGGATGACCGCCGTATGCGTTTCCTTGGCAAAGCGCAGGATGGAAGCGGAACATTCCCGCACCTGAGCGATGCTCCCCGGCGAGGATTCGAGGGTTTCGGTAGAAATCGTCTGTATGGAGTCGATGATGACTATGTCCGGACGAATGTTCTTGACGTGGACGTAAATCTGTTCCAAGGAAGTTTCGCACACGATGAGGCAGTCACTGGAAGTGTTTGTCAAGCGGTCGGCACGCAGTTTCAACTGGCGGGTGCTTTCTTCACCGGATACATAAAGGATGCGTTTCTCCGGTATGCGGAGTACGGTCTGTAGCACCAGGGTGGATTTGCCGATGCCCGGTTCGCCGCCAATCAGTACAAGAGAGCCTTGTACAAGACCGCCGCCCAGTACCCGGTTCAGCTCGGCGTCATGGAGGTCGATACGCGGCTCGTCATCGGCCACAATTTCATGGAGGGTGACGGGTTTGGCCTTGGCAGTTGCTATGCCCGATACGGGACGCTTGTTCACCACTTCTTTCCGCACCACCTCTTCCACATACGTGTTCCACATTCCGCACGACGGGCATTTGCCTACCCATTTGGGAGAGTCTTGCCCGCAGTTGCTGCATACATAAACCGTCTTTTCTTTAGCCATAATTGAGCATTCCTTCTAAAATGATTGCCCAAAGGTACAATTTTTCGATGCAGGGCTTGCAGACTCCCATAGAGTTTTTTTATTTTTGTGGGTAGAAAACAATAACATATCATAAAAGCCATGATAGAAGATATTCTTGCATATAACAGACGTTTTGTAGCCGAAAAGGGGTATGAGAAATACATCACGAATAAATACCCGGATAAGAAGATTGCCATCCTCTCTTGTATGGATACCCGTTTGACCGCTTTACTGCCGGCCGCTTTGGGCATAAAGAACGGCGATGTGAAGATGATAAAGAATGCGGGTGGAATCATTTCGCATCCGTTTGGCAGCGTCATCCGTAGTCTGATGGTGGCCATCTATGAGTTGGGAGTGACGGAAGTTATGGTGATTGCCCACTCCGATTGCGGCGCGTGCCATATGAGCAGTGCCCAGATGATAGAGCATATGAAGACCCGAGGTATCAAGCAGGAGACGATTGATATGATTCGTTTCTGCGGAGTGGATTTTGAGTCCTGGTTATATGGATTCGAAGATACGGAGAAATCGGTAAAAGGTACGGTGGAAGCCATTATCAATCATCCGCTGATACCGAATGACATCAATGTCAGCGGTTTCATAATAGATTCTGTGACGGGAGAACTGACCCCGGTGCGGTGATGGTTGTGCTTCACACGGTAATTTCCCCTGCCAGCGGCCGTCCCATCAGTTCGCGTATTTCGGCAGGCGGATAATCGTGCCCCAGGAGGAACATCAGCTTGGTTACGGCAGATTCCGTCGTACTGTCATATCCGCAGACAACTCCTGCCTGCATCAGTTGGTAACCGGTTTCATAACGCTCCATTTCAACGGTGCCGGCGCTGCATTGGGTGACATTGACAATGATGATTCCCTGTTCGCAGGCATTGTGCAGGCGGCGTAGGAACCATTCCTTTCGGGGAGCGTTGCCGGAACCGTAGGTTTCGAGGACTACGGCTTTCAGTCCTTCAGTGGCAAGTATGGCTGCCACGACATTTTCCTGAATACCTGGAAAAAGCTTCAGTATGGCGATGTTGGTATCGAGCAGATAGTGAGGCTCCAGTTCGCGGGGAGTGCCGTGCGTATGAATCTGCACATTATTATATTTAATATGTATACCGGCGGAAGCGAGTACCGGATAATTGAAGGAACGGAAAGCATTGAAGTTCTCCGCGTTCATTTTGGTGGTGCGGTTGCCGCGCATCAGGTGGTTTTCGAAGAAGATGCAGACTTCGGGCACGATGGGCCGTCCGTTGGCGTGGCAGGCGGTGGCTATCTCGATGCTGGTCAGTAGGTTTTCTTTGCCGTCTGTACGGAGCACGCCGATGGGCAGTTGTGAACCGGTCAGGATAACGGGTTTGTTCAGTCCCTCGAGCATGAAGCTGAGTGCGGATGCAGTATAGGCCATCGTATCTGTGCCATGCAGAATGACGAAACCCGTATACCGGTCGTAGTTGTCGCTGATGATGCGTACCAGTTTACGCCAGGCATCGGGGGCCATGTCCGAAGAATCCATGGGCGGGTCGAACTGATAAGTGTCGATACGGAACGCAAACCTCTGAAGCTCGGGAACATGTTTCTGCAACTGCTCGAAATTGAAGCTTTCCAGAGCACCGGTCTCTGTATTCTCTATCATTCCAATACTTCCGCCGGTGTATATTAGCAAAACGGAAGTGTTTTCTGGGTTCATGCGCACTTTTCTTTCATATTTTTCATGCAAATATAATGATTTATCTTAATAATAGTATCAAAATGTTAGAAAAGAATGGACGGATATACAGAAAAAAGGTATGGAAAGTGTGAAAGTGTAAGCCGGAAGTTGTGCATATATCTTGCCTTTTTAGAGCCTTTCTATATTTTTATCGCAAAAAAGTCGTAAAAAGTGATATATTGAATGTTTTTATTGTTACTTTTGCAACACTTATCATAAACGATAGAAACAAGAGACAATGAACAAGTACTATCTGCATACAGTCACATCCATGTGGACTATGACCCTTAGGGGTTAGGGATAGTATTTTGTGTTTCTACGTGTTACACCATTTTTAAGCAGTTTTTCCATTTAATTAAAGTCAATGCAAGCTGTAGCAGCTTGTTTCCGACACATTGTATCAACCATCTCAACAATATAAAGAGAAATGAAAGTAATGAAATTCGGCGGAACGTCCGTAGGTTCCGTGAACAGTATTTTGAGCGTCAAGAGAATTGTAGAAGCAGTTGACGAACCGGTTATCGTGGTAGTGTCCGCATTGGGCGGCATCACGGACAAGTTGATTAACACTTCCAAGATGGCGGCAGTCGGTGATGCTTCTTACGAGAATGAGTTTCGGGAGATTGTCCACCGTCATGTGGAAATGATAAAGGAAGTGATTCCGGCAGGCGAGGCGCAGGTTGTCTTGCAGCGCCAGATTGGTGAGCTGCTCAACGAGCTGAAGGACATCTTCCAGGGTATTTATCTGATAAAAGACCTTTCGCAGAAGACATCCGATACCATTGTGAGCTATGGCGAGCGTCTTTCATCCATCATTGTTGCCCAGTTGACGGGGGCTGAATGGTTTGATTCGCGTAAGTTTATCAAGACGGAAAAGAAGCATTCCAAGCATGTACTGGATACGGACTTGACCAATTCGCTGGTACGTGAGACATTCAGCAGCCTGCCCAAGCGTGTGCTGGTTCCGGGTTTTATCGCCACAGACAAGATGACGGGCGAGGTGACAAATCTGGGTAGAGGTGGTTCCGACTATACAGCGGCAATCATTGCTGCCGCGCTGGATGCCGACAGTCTGGAAATCTGGACGGATGTGGACGGGTTCATGACGGCTGATCCGCGTGTGATTTCCGGGGCATACACAATCAATGAATTGAGCTATGTGGAAGCTACGGAGCTTTGTAACTTCGGTGCGAAAGTTGTCTATCCGCCGACAATCTATCCGGTTTGCCACAAGAATATTCCCATTCTGGTAAAGAATACCTTTAATCCGGAGGGGGTAGGAACTGTTATCAAGCAAGAGGCTTCCAATCCGCAGAGTAAGGCCATCAAAGGTATTTCTTCCATTAACGATACGAGCCTGATTACAGTGCAAGGCCTTGGTATGGTAGGTGTTATCGGTGTGAACTACCGTATCTTCAAGGCGTTGGCAAAGAACGGCATCAGCGTGTTCCTTGTGTCCCAGGCTTCTTCAGAGAATTCAACCTCTATCGGTGTGCGCAATGCGGATGCCGACTTGGCTTGCGAGGTACTGAACGAGGAGTTTGCCAAGGAAATCGAGATGGGAGAGATTTCCCCCATTCAGGCGGAAAAGAATCTGGCTACTGTGGCCATCGTAGGCGAGAACATGAAGCATACGCCGGGTATTGCCGGAAAATTGTTTGGTACGTTGGGACGTAACGGTATCAATGTAATTGCCTGTGCGCAGGGTGCCTCGGAAACCAACATCTCGTTTGTTGTGGACAACAAGTCGTTGCGCAAATCGCTGAATGTTATTCATGATTCTTTCTTCTTGTCAGAATATCAGGTATTGAATCTCTTTATCTGCGGTATAGGAACCGTAGGCGGCAGCCTGATAGAGCAAATTCACAGCCAGCGCCAGAAGTTGATGCAGGAGAACGGCTTGCAACTGAATGTAGTGGGTATCGCCGATGCAAACAAGGCCATGTTCAGCCGCGAAGGTTTCGATTTGGGACGTTTCCGTGAAGAGCTGCGGGAGAAAGGAAAGAACAGTTCCCTGGAAACGTTGCGCAATGAGATTATCGGTATGAACATCTTTAACTCTGTCTTTGTGGACTGTACGGCAAGTGCAGGCGTGGCTTCCCTTTACAAGGACTTGTTGCTGCACAATGTTTCGGTAGTGGCTGCCAATAAGATTGCCGCTTCTTCTGAATACGAGAACTACCGTGAACTGAAACAGATTGCCCGCCAACGCGGTGTGAAGTACTTGTTTGAAACGAATGTAGGCGCCGGACTCCCTATCATCAATACCATTAACGACCTTATCCATAGCGGTGACAAGATATTGAAGATTGAAGCAGTGCTGAGTGGTACGTTGAATTACATCTTCAATAAAATCAGTGCAGACATTCCTTTCAGCAAGACCATCAAGATGGCACAAGAGGAACGTTACTCCGAGCCCGATCCGCGTATCGACCTCAGTGGAAAGGATGTTATCCGCAAACTGGTGATTCTGGCACGCGAGGCCGGTTATCGTTTGGAACAGAGCGATGTGGAGAAGAACTTGTTTGTGCCCGATGACTTCTTTGAAGGCTCCCTGGATGACTTCTGGAAGAAAGTGCCGGGCCTCGATGCCGATTTCGAAGCCCGCCGCAAGGTGTTGGAAGCCGAGAACAAGCATTGGCGTTTCGTAGCCAAACTGGAAAACGGCAAGGCATCCGTCGGTTTACAGGAAGTCTGTGCCAACCATCCGTTCTACGGTCTGGAGGGCAGCAATAACATCATCCTGCTGACCACGGCACGTTATAAGGAATATCCGATGATGATACAAGGCTACGGAGCCGGTGCGGGTGTAACGGCTGCAGGGGTATTTGCGGATATTATGAGCATTGCAAACGTTTAATCCCAAGGGTAAATAGAAAGATGAAACACATCATTATATTAGGTGACGGTATGGCCGACTGGCCCGTGAAGGCTCTGGGAAGCAAGACCTTGATACAGGCGGCTGCAACGCCCTATATGGACAAGCTGGCATGTATGGGACGTGTGGGAAGGCTGGTGACAGTGGCCGATGGATTTCATCCCGGCAGTGAGGTGGCGAATATGTCCGTTCTGGGCTATAACCTGCCGAAGGTGTATGAAGGCCGTGGTCCGTTGGAGGCGGCGAGCATTGGTGTGGACTTGCAGCCGGGTGAGATGGCGATGCGCTGCAATATTATCTGCATCGAGGGAGACGATATCCGGAATCATTCTGCCGGGCACATCACCACAGAGGAAGCGGATGTGTTGGTGAAATACCTTCAGGAGCATCTGGGCGACGACCGCGTGTGTTTCCATACGGGCGTGCAATATCGCCATCTGCTGGTAATAAAGGGAGGGGACAAGCGCATTGACTGCACACCGCCCCACGATGTCCCCTTGAAGCCTTTCCGTCCGTTGATGGTGAAGCCGATGGAGGGTACGGAAAACATTACAGTCCCCGAAGGAGAGGCAGCACTTACTCCGAAGCAGACTGCCGACTTGATTAACGATTTGATTCTCCGTTCGCAAGAGTTGCTGGAAAACCATCCGGTCAACGTGAAGCGGAAGGCGGAGGGGAAGGACCCTGCCAATAGCATCTGGCCATGGAGCCCTGGTTATCGTCCGCAGATGGAGCGCCTTTCAGACAAGTTCCCGCAGGTGAAGCGTGGTGCAGTGATTTCTGCCGTGGATTTGATTAACGGTATCGGCTACTATGCCGGATTGCGGCGCATCACCGTAGAAGGTGCGACGGGGCTTTATGATACCAACTATGAGAATAAGGTGGCTGCCGCCCTCGATGCATTGCGGACGGATGATTTTGTCTACCTGCATATCGAGGCTAGTGATGAGGCCGGTCATGAAGGAAACGTCTCCTTGAAGATTATGACGATTGAGAATCTGGACAGCCGTGCCGTAGGTCCTATCTATGAGGCTGTGAAGGATTGGGAGGAACCCGTTGCCATCTCCGTATTGCCCGACCATCCCACTCCCTGCGAGCTCCGTACGCATACGGCCGAACCTATTCCGTTCCTCATCTGGCATCCGGGTATCGAGGCTGACGAAGTACGGACATTTGATGAAGTGGCAGCCTGTGAAGGCAGTTACGGACTGATGAAAGAAGACGAGTTTATTAATGAATTTATGAGTTCCACCACAGAGTAACACAGAGTTTCACGGGGGTTTATTTATAGAGAATTCTGTGAGACTCTGTGGTGAATAAAAAAATACCGCAATGAAATATTATAGCACCAACAAACAAGCCCCCGAAGCCACTCTTGAAGAGGCCGTGGTAAAGGGGCTTGCCGCAGACAAGGGGCTTTTCATGCCCTTTACAATCAAAACTCTGCCACAAGAGTTTTACGATAGCATCGATACGCTCAGCTTTCAGGAGATAGCCTATCGCGTGGCCGATGCCTTCTTTGGCGAGGATGTTCCTGCCGATACGCTGAAACAGATTGTTTATGACACACTCAGTTTCGATGTCCCTCTGGTCTGGGTGACGGAGAATATTTATTCACTTGAGCTGTTCCATGGTCCGACGCTTGCCTTTAAGGATGTAGGCGGGCGCTTCATGGCGCGTTTGCTGGGGTACTTTATCAAGAAGGAGGGCAAGAAGCAAGTTAATGTTCTTGTGGCTACTTCCGGTGATACGGGGAGTGCCGTTGCCAACGGTTTCCTCGGTGTGGAAGGCATACACGTCTATGTGCTCTATCCGAAGGGAAAAGTCAGTGAAATTCAGGAGAAGCAATTCACTACCTTGGGACAGAATATCATGGCTATTGAGGTAGATGGCACGTTCGACGATTGCCAGGCTCTGGTCAAATCCGCTTTTATGGACCGGGAACTCAACGAACACCTGCAACTGACCAGTGCCAATTCCATCAATGTGGCGCGTTTCCTGCCGCAGGCATTCTATTATTTCTATGCCTATGCTCAATTGAAGAAAGTGAAGGGTGACTCCTCACCGGTTATCTGTGTCCCCAGCGGTAATTTCGGCAACATCACTGCCGGACTTTTCGGTAAGCGTATGGGGCTTCCCGTGGAGCGTTTTATCGCTTCCAACAACCGCAATGATATTTTCTTCCAATATTTGCAGACGGGCATTTATACGCCGCGTCCCAGCATCGCCACCATTGCCAACGCGATGGATGTGGGCGACCCAAGCAACTTTGCCCGCGTACTCGACCTTTATGGAGGCAGTCATGCCGCCATTTCTGCCGAAATCAGCGGTGCCGCTTATACCGACGAGCAGATTGCCGAAACTATGCGGGAAGTGTGGAAGAAGGACCATTATTTGCTCGACCCGCACGGAGCCTGCGGCTTCCGGGCCCTGGCCGAAGGACTGAAACCCGGCGAAACGGGCGTGTTCCTGGAAACGGCTCATCCGGCGAAATTCAAGGATACGGTCGAAAAGATTATCGGTGAAGCCGTAGAAATGCCTGCTAAGCTTCAGACCTTTATGCGCGGTGAGAAGAAGAGCCTGCCGATGCCGAAGGACTTTGCAGACTTCAAGGCCTATTTGCTGACGCGCTAGGACGGTATACTTTTTCTGCTTCGTACCAGGTGGGGAGAAGAGGGAGGAGAATCAGCGGAGAACGGTATCGTTGAGGAATACCAAGTATTCTCCTTCCGCTTCGATGGTGAATTCCGTATCGGTGCATTCGTTGAGTGTGCCTTGCCACCAGTTGGTGAAGTCGCTGAGAGGATAGACCAATCCTTTGCCATGCAAGCCGCGTGCGGTGAAGTTGATGATGGATACTTGCTGTCTGGGATGACTTGGGAAGGTGCGGGTACCCCGACAGGGGATGAAAATACCGTAATCGGTATAGGTGCGTACATCGGCTCCGGCGCGGAGATAGTCGATGAGCAGGCTGATATTTCCTAGTGTATGGTCTTCGCGTTTGCCCGTGGCGCCGATGATTGCGATGTGGCGTTTGCCTTGCGCCAGCAGGAAGTTGACGGCTTTGGTCTGGTCGTTGGTCTCCTGGTCGCTGATGCGATGTAGGATATGCCCGAACTTCCGGCGGTTTTCATCACTGAGGGAGTCGCCGTCGCCGATGATTGCGTCGGGAGTATTGCCCCGGCGGATGTATTCGTCCGCTCCACCGTCGCAACAAACCACGTAAGGCGCTTCTGCCAATATCTTCAAAGGCAGGGGATTGGCAGGATATTCCCCGTTCGCCAGAACTACTGCTTCCATCTTACATCATTTTTCTCCATTTGAAGTAGCCAAAGATAGCTATAATTGTGTAAAGGGCATACAGTCCGGCTGTAAAATCAAGCCCCTTGTAGATGTACAGCCCGGTGCTGACGGCATCTACTGCAATCCACGCCCACCATTGTTCCACATATTTCCGTGCCAGCATCCACATGCCAACGATGCTCAGTGCGGTAGTGAAGGAGTCCAGCCAGGGCACATTGCTGTCCGTGAAGTTCATCAGTATCCAGGTAATGCTTAAGAGTGCCACGACAAATACGGCGGTAAGCGGCAACAGATAGTGCGACGGTATGTGGGTAATGGGCAGTTCCTGCTTTTGTTCTTCTATTCTTTTGTCTTCTCCCCTTTGTGGCGCACCTTTCCGTTTCAGGATAGTCCGTCGTAGGGACGCTCCGTACTTCCACATCGTCCAGCCGTAGATGGCGGCACCCAGATAGTAGATATTGATGCCGCAATCGGCATATAACCCTGCCTCGTAGTAGACAAAAATATAGACGGCGGGCATAATGATGCCCGCTATCCAGAGATAAATGCTTGCCCGGTATTCCAACCAGAGGTAGAGAATTCCGACAATAGTGCCTATGATTTCAAGACCGTGTTCCATCAAAAATTAATAGCTATGTGTCCCAGTACATTCCTTCCCGCCTGCGCAGCGTAGCCCGCATAGTTGTAGCGGGCTTTTTCTCCTTTATCGTTGCGGTAGTATCCGCTGCCTGCGTATCCGTTATTCTCGTATTCTTCATTGAACAGATTGTAGATGGTGCATCCTACGGTTACCGACTTTACTTTAGGCAACTTGAAGGTATAAGACAAGTTCAGGTTGCTTATGAAATAAGCATCCAGCGTACACTCCTTTTGCTTGGCGTTACTCATGTATTGCTTGCTGATATATTGTGACTGCAACGAGGTCTCGAATCCTTTGAACATATATCCCAGGCGGTTGTTCAGTATGAAGTCGGGAGAGAATGCGATGGGGGTATCCCCGTGTTTGACGCCCCATGCCTCAGACCCGACTTCTTCGTTCTCGTAGAGTGTCTCGGTGAAGTTTTGCACACGGTTTTTGCTTAGCGTGGCGTTGATGTCCCATTGGATACCGCACTCCAGCCGGATGCCTGCCATCAATTCGATACCCATGCGGTAGCTGTCGGGCACGTTGCTGGCCATGGCTTCGCCTATCTCGTTCAGCTCTCCCGTCAGTACCAGCTGATCTTTATAATCCATATAGTAGAAGTTGGCACCTGCATGGAGCCATGAGTTGGCAAAGGTATATCCCAGTTCGTAGTCGAACAAGCGCTCAGCCTTGGGATATTCGGTGAAGTAGCCGTCGGTGTAGTTGTTGCGTGTCGGCTCTTTATGGGCTACGCTGAACGAACCGTACAAGCGGTGATTACGGTTGAGTTGCCAGGACAGTCCGGCTTTCGGGTTGAAGAAGTCGAAATCTTCGTCAATGTCCAATTTTTGCATTCCCGGAGTAGCGGCAGTCCAGTTGTACTTGTCGTTCAGTCCGTTTATCCTGTAGTTGATGTGGCGGTATTGCAGGTCAAGGTAGGCGCTGAGGCCGCTTACCAGTTCATAATTGGCTTTCAGATAAATATTTCCGTCGTTCTTTGTGGCGTTGTTGCGGTAGTAGTCGTGGTCGGGGTTCAGGTGGCCGATATAGTTCTTTACCCAAAGCACCCGGCCGAAGTGGTCGCCGTCATAGCGGTTCAGTGCACCGCCTAGCGAGGCATGCAGACGGTCGGCTTTGTAGCTTACAGAGAAGATTCCGCCGCCAAACCAGTTGTCCATTGCCTTCTTGCGGATAAGGTCGCTTACTTCTACCTTGCCGCCATTGTATTCGAAAGGCGACATACCGTACTCTGCCAAGGAGCGTTCACCTTTATATTCTTGATAGTATCCGTCGCCTTTGGTGTAGTGCAGGCCGATATTCAGATTCCATTGTGAAGTGAAGTTGTGGTTGAGGAGCAGTTGGTAGTTCTTCTGTGTATAGTTGTCGGTCTGGTCGTTATAGAAGTGCAGGGCGCCTCCTTCGTTCGTGAGGTAATGTTTCTCTCCGTTGTCGTCTTTATAATATTCTTTGCCGTACACGTTGCCTTCCCGGTCGGTGGCGTACATGAAGCCGCAGGAATTATAACGCCGTCCGTAGCGTTCCATCTCCTCCTTGCTGGCGTAGTTCCATGCGTGGTAAGTGCGTTCTTTGCCGGCAAAGGTTATCAGCTTGATGGAGGTATTGTCATTGTAATATCCTCCTTGCAGGTAATAGGAGTTCAAGCTCACGGACGCCCGGTCTATATATCCGTCCGTGCTGATGTTGGAGAGCCGTGCATCGAACGACCAATGATTATTGATGAGTCCTGTTCCCACTTTCACCGTTTCCTTGTGTGTATTGAAGGAGCCGTAGGAACCGTTGAACTCTGCGTAGGGTTCCATGGAGAAATCACCCGTCTGCATGTTGATGCTGGCACCGAAAGCCCCAGCTCCGTTTGTTGAGGTCCCTGCTCCGCGTTGCACCTGCATGTCTTTGACGGAGGAGGCAAAGTCCGGCAGGTTGACCCAGAACACCGTGTGGCTCTCGGCATCGTTGATGGGGATGCCGTTGGCGGTGACGTTGATGCGCGTGCCGTCTGTGCCGCGGACCCTCAGCGTGGTGTAACCTACTCCCGCACCGGCATCGCTGGTGGTAATGGCGGAGGGCGTCATGCTCAACAGATACGGCAAATCTTGTCCGAAATTCTGTTTTTTCAGTTGTTCTTTTCCGATGTTGGTGAATGCCACCGGTGTGCTGCTGGTGGCACGCGTGGAGATGACCTCCACTTCTTGCAGGTTCACCACCCGCAGGCTGTCTTGTTCCCGTGTCTGCGCACAAACACTCAGTGCTGCCATTAGGAGGCAGGCTGCCATTGCATGTCTTTTCATTTGCAATTGTTTCGTTTAGATGAATACAGAAAAGGGGAGACTTTTCTCGTTTTTCCCTCCGCCGGCACTACCCGGATCAGGTCAATGGGTATAATCTCAGCCCGTCGTATTAGGGCACCCCTTAGTTGAAATCGAGGGCAAAAGTAGGGAGTTCCGTCGAAAAAGACAAGCTAAGTGAACGAAAACCTGAGTTATTTGTTAATTTTGTACGCTTAATTTCAAAAAAGTATAGTTATGTTATTATCCTTATTCATGGCAACTTTTGCCATCCAAACTGCTGACGATGGTTTCAGCAAACTGCAAATATTTCTTCAGCAATTGATAAATTGGAGTGTGGATGCCGGTGGGCGCATCATTGGGGCTGTCATCATTTTTGTGGTGGGGCGATTCTTGATATCCCTTCTCCGGAAAATGCTGGCGAGATTATTGGAAAAAAGGCGTGTGGATGCCAGTATCCAGAGTTTTGTGAAAAGTTTGGCCAATATCTTGCTGACCGTTCTGCTGATTATTGCCGTTGTCGGCAAGTTGGGAGTGGAGACCACTTCATTTGCAGCTTTGTTGGCATCTGCCGGTGTGGCTGTTGGTATGGCACTTTCCGGAAACTTGCAGAACTTTGCGGGTGGATTGATTGTGCTGTTGTTCCGTCCTTTCAAGGTAGGCGACTGGATTGAAAGTCAGGGCGTGTCCGGAACGGTACGTGAAATCCAAATCTTCCATACGATTTTGACCACAGCCGATAATAAGGTGATTTATATCCCCAATGGCGCGTTGAGCAGTGGGACGGTGACCAATTACAGCCGTGAGGATACGCGTCGTGTAGATTGGGTAATCGGGGTGGAATACGGTGAAAATTATGATAAGGTGGAAAGCACCGTGCGTCGTATCATCTCCGAAGACAGCCGTATCCTGAATGTTCCCGAGCCGTTTGTCGCCCTTCATGCCTTGGATGCCAGCAGCGTGAATGTAGTAATCCGTGTCTGGGTAAAGAGTGGCGACTACTGGGACGTATATTTTGATATGAACAAGAAGGTTTACTCCGTATTCAACGAAGAGGGCATCGGCTTCCCGTTCCCACAACTTACGGTGCATCAGGCGAAAGAGTGATTAAGAGCATAGTGGGCTATGTGACGAGCAAAAGAAGGAATACAAATCTTGATTGCTCTTCGTGTTTTTTGAAGGCGAAAAGCTAATATGATTTTAGTTTTTCGCCTTCGTGCTTCTAAGAATCTGTTTTAATCTTATTCAGCATTTTTTGGGAGCATAGCGAGCTATGTAACGAATAGAAAGGGGGAAACAGGCTCTAGGTTTTATTTTGTGCCCATTCATTTCCCTCTATTTATTGCTCAAGGGTTCCCTTTATCTCCCAGGTTATAAAGCTTGTTGCAAAACTGTCAAAGCAAATATGCCGACTTCCGCAATAGAAGTGCAATTCTTTGCATTGATTTCCATCAGCGGCTCTAATTTGAAATATCTGCCGTTATAACTTCTTTCGAATTGTACGACATTAGGTACAGGATTGTGCATGATGTTGCTGAATTCACCATGGGTAATGCATTTTGTCCATTTCTTACCGTCATTACTTACATAAAAATTATATTTGTAGATTGTTCCATCTAAGTTTTCATCGGTAGCAGGGGCATAGCTGAAACCAGTAATTTCTGTTTCACTGCCTAAGTCAACCACCAATGGAATCAATCCCTCTGTACGCCAAACGCTCTGAAGATTTCCGTCTATGGCTTTACCGGCTTCTTTGTCATCACCAACGATGTGGTATTGAGAAATTGGCACATTACCCAACTTCACTTTGGCATTAGTGTTCGAGAGTGGTTGTGCATAGAATAGTCCGGCATTTAGAAAATTGGCTTTGCCTCGTGCCGAACGAATAGTCAGTCTTACTTTTTCCGGTTGGCATGAATCAAAACGTATCAGGCGTTTATAGCCTACGGTGGTGCCTTCTGCCAGTTTATGCCATGCATTGTCCATCCATCCTTCCAATAGGAAATCTTCTACTCGTTGCCCTTTTGCTATATCCTCCTGAAGCATAAAAGTATTGACCAGTGCGTTTGTCTGAACTGTAAATTCTCTTGATTCTCCAGAGGAAGCCTGCCAATATGAGTTTCCCTTTTTCAGGAAATTGTCATTGAACGTATTTTTCAGATAACTGGCAAATTCATTCAACCGGAGACGATCTGTTTCATGAATCAATCCTCGTTTGTCAGGTGGTATATTCAGTAGCAATACAGAATTATATCCTACCGATTTAAAATAAATATCCACTAAATGTGACAATGGCTTTACTTGCTCATTTTGGTCTGCATGATAAAACCAACCTGGTCTGATGGATACATCTACTTCTGAAGGATACCAATAAAGTTCCGATGCACGTGCCAGTACCTCTCTACCTCCCAAATCTTTTGAACGGTTAAAAATGCCTATCTCCTTATTCCTTTGTTCGGAGTGTGTATAAATACCAGGAGTAAGTACCGTGGCACTCCATTCTGTTTCACGGCCAATCCCTTTTTCGTTGCCAACCCAACGCACATCGTCGCCCATGATGGCAGTTACGGCTTTGGGCTGCAAACTGCGGATTGTCTTCTCGATGGCAGCCCAGTCATAGATTTGCTTCTTTCCGTTCGGTCCCTCACCATTAGCACCGTCAAACCACACTTCATGTACTTCACCATAATTAGTGAGCAATTCTGTGAGTTGTTTAATAAAAAACTGATTATAAATATCACCTTGTCCATAGCATTTAGCATTACGGTCCCATGGTGAAAGATAAACACCAAATTTCAATCCGTATTTTTTGCAGGCATTACGTAATTCGCGTACCACATCGCCTTTTCCTTCTTTCCATGGTGAAGAAGTTACGGAATATTGGGTAGTTTTAGTAGGCCACAGACAAAAGCCGTCATGATGTTTGGCGGTAATGATGGCCATCTTGAAACCACTTTCTTTCAAAGATTTTACCCATTGTTCACAATCCAAAGATGTGGGATTGAATAAAGATGGGTCTTCCTTCCCTTCTCCCCATTCTCGACCTGTAAAGGTATTAATTCCGAAATGGAGAAATGCTGTCAACTCCATTTGTTGCCAATCCAACTGTTGCTTGCTGGGTATGAGTCTTGAAGCCATATCTATTTTTTGTTCAAGGGTAGCTCCTGATGGAAATACCACATGCTTTTCAAAATATTGTTGCGCTCTCGCAGGTATAGCCGAAGTTACAGTTAAGGCAATGTAAAAAATAAATTTTTTCATGATAATTTAATTAATTGAAGGGTTCACAAAAGACTTATGTATTACGAATACAAATATAGCAAAAAATAATGGATAAATTAATAATTTTATTTAGAGCCTGTTTAAAAATGCCTGAAATCTTTTTCTAAAGAGGTTTCCGTATCCGCCAGATTATTTCTTTCTTTGAAGCGACCAAACTTAAAAAAAGATGTATCATACAGATTTAACGGAAACCGATTGGCAATATATAACAAAAGTATTGAACCTGCAAGAAAGAAAGCGAAAATATGATTTGCGATTGATTTGGAACGCTATATTTTACCTGGTAAAGACAGGTTGTCAAT